>VBCQ01000451.1 GCA_005882155.1 Betaproteobacteria bacterium | reverse complement strand
CATCGGCCACTTCGACAACGAGATCGACATCGCGGCGATCGAGAAGTACCAGTGGGAACAGATCAAGCCGCAGGTCGACCACGTGATCTTCCCCGACGGCAAGCGGATCATCCTGCTGGCCAAGGGTCGGCTGGTGAACCTGGGCTGCGGCACCGGCCACCCGAGCTTCGTGATGTCGAGCTCGTTCGCCAACCAGACGATCGCGCAGATCGAGCTGTTCACGCAGCCGGCGAAGTACCAGGTCGGCCAGGTCTATGTGCTGCCCAAGCACCTGGACGAGAAGGTCGCGCGCCTGCACCTGAAGAAGGTCGGCGCGATGCTGACCGAGCTGAGCGACGAGCAGGCGGCGTACATCGGCGTGTCCAAGGCCGGCCCGTACAAGCCGGATTCGTACCGCTACTGAGTCTCGAGTCGATGCGCGCCGACCAGTTGCTGGTGAGCCGAGGCATTGCGCCGACCCGATCCGCCGCGCAGCGGCTGATCGCGAGCGGTGCGGTGCGCTGGCGGGCGAGCGCCGGTTGGGCGGTGCCCCGCAAGGCGGGTGAAGACCTGCCCGACGACTGCGACGTCGAGGTGACCGACGACGCCGAGCTGCGCTTCGTTTCGCGCGGCGGGCTCAAGCTCGCTGGGGCGCTGGCGCATGTCGGGCTCGACGTGCGCGCTCTGCGTTGCCTCGATGTCGGCCAGGGCAGCGGCGGCTTCAGCGATGCGTTGTTGCACGGCGGTGCGGCGCAAGTCGTCGGCATCGATGTCGGCCATGGCCAGCTGAATCCGCGCATCGCCGAGGACGCACGTGTCGTCAGCCATGAAGGCATCAACGCACGCGACGTGGCGGGCACCGTCTTTGAATCCGAGACACCCCTGCACAGCTTCGACCTCGTCACCGGCGACTTGTCGTTCATCTCGCTGACACTGGTGCTGCCGACGCTGGCGCGCTATCTGACCGATGCGGGCCACTTGCTGATGCTCGTCAAGCCGCAGTTCGAGCTGCAGCCGCAGGACATCGGCAAAGGCGGTGTCGTCAAGGATGCAGCGTCGTACGTCGTCGTCGAGCAGCGAATTCGCGATGCTTGCGTGAGCCTGGGGCTCGGCGTGCGCGACTATTTTCCGAGCAGCATCGACGGTGGCGACGGCAACCGGGAATTCTTCGTGTGGGCGCAGCCCACCGCTGAAAGAAAAGCTTCATGACTCCCACGAACCATGCACTCCCACTGAGCCTGGAGTTCTTCCCGCCGAAGACGCCCGAAGGCGTGATCAAGCTCGCCGCCGCGCGGCGCGAGCTGTACACGGTGAAGCCGCAGTTCTGCTCGGTGACTTATGGCGCCGGCGGCTCGACCCAGCAAGGCACGATGCAGACGGTGCGCGACATCCTCGCCGAGGGCATGCCTGCCGCGCCGCACTTCTCGTGCATCGGCGCGAGCAAGGCGTCGATCCGCGATCAGCTGGCGCAGTTCAAGGCCGAGGGCATCACCCGCATCGTCGCGCTGCGCGGCGATCTGCCGTCGGGCTATGGCGGCACAGCGGGCGAGTTTCGCTACGCGAGCGACCTGATCGCGTTCATCCGTGCCGAGACCGGCAGCTACTTTCACATCGAGGTCGCGGCGTATCCCGAGATGCACCCGCAAGCGCGCTCGCCGCAGACCGACCTGCAGGCCTACGTGACGAAGGTGAAGGCCGGCGCGACGTCGGCGATCACGCAGCTCTTCTTCAACACCGACGCGTACTTTCGCTTCGTCGATGAAGCCCGCGCGATGGGCGCGGATGTGCCGATCGTGCCGGGCATCATGCCGATCACGAATTCGAGCGGCATCATCCGCTTCGCCGACAACTGCGGCGCCGAGATCCCTCGCTGGGTGCGGCTGCGCTTGCAAGGCTTCGGCGACGACAGCGAATCGATCAAGGCCTTCGGGCTCGACGTGGTCACCGCGCTGTGCGATCGGCTGCGCAGTGCCGGCGTGCCAGGGATGCACTTCTACACGCTGAACCAAGCCACCGCGACTTTGGAAATCTGCAAGCGCCTGGGCATCTGATTCAGCGCTGCCAGACGACCCCGTCATCGGTCAGCATCGCGTCGACGATCGCGTCGCCCGGTCGCGCGCGCAGCAGCGGCAAGAAGCCGTTCGAGTAGCACAGGCCGACGGTGAATGGGCGTGGCGTCAGCGCCGCCACGGTGCGGTCGTAGAACCCGCCGCCATAGCCCATCCGCGCGCCTTCGGGCCCGTAGCCCACACAGGGCAGCAGCAGCATCTGCGGCTCGAAGACTTCGGTGCCTTTGGGCTTGGGAATGTCGTGCGCATCGAGCTCCATCGGGCAGCCCGGGTACCAGACATGAAAGCGCAACGAGCCGGTCTCGCGGTCGACCACCGGCAAGCCGATGCGCCGCCGCTCGTCGGCCTCGGCCCAGCGGTACAGCGCGGGCAGCGGATCGAACTCGCCCTTGATCGGCCAGTAGGCGCCGATCGTCGTTTCGCGCCGGCTCACCAGCCAAACGCGCAGGACGCTTTGCAACTCGACCGCGCGCTCGAGGCGATCGGGCAAGGCTTGACGCGCCGCGACGAGCTTGGCGCGAAGAATGGCTCGTTCGTCGCTGTGATCGGTTTGCATTCGCTCGGCCGTTGATGGGGGACGCCCGATTGTGCAAGATCGACCCCATGCCGCACGACGAACTCGCCGATCATTGCCTCGAATTGCTGACGCCGCTCGGCTCGGCGCGCTACCGCCGAATGTTCGGCGGCCACGGCATTTACCTCGACGACCTGTTCATTGCACTCATCATCTTCGAGCGGCTGTACCTGAAGGCCGACGACGAGACCCGCGACGCGTTCCAGGCCGCGGGCTGCGAGCCCTTCGTCTACGCCGGCAAAGCCAAGTCCATCACGGTGAGCTACTGGACAGTACCGGCCGAAGCGATGGAGTCGCCGGCGCAAATGCAGCCCTGGGCACGCCTGGCCATCGATGCCGCGCTGCGCGCCAGGGCGAGCAAGCCCGTTTCCAGAGCGCGCAAGCCGCGTGCCGCCAAGCGCCGCTGAAGCGGTGCCGCAGCGCGAGGCCGCCAGCCAACCAGCGCCGGCCGGCCGCGCTGCCACGGCTCGACGACGACGCCATCGGCCGGCTCGAGCACGATCCGCTGGCCGGCCTCGAGCACATGGTCGTCGAGGTCGCCGCGCCGCGTGAGCCAGACGCGGCCGCTCAGCACGGCGAACTCACCGCCCAGCCCCTCGATACGACTCGGCTCGCTGAGGAGCATCGCGTCGGCTCCCGCCCGA
>VBCQ01000103.1 GCA_005882155.1 Betaproteobacteria bacterium | reverse complement strand
GACGATGCAAGGCTACCGCTTGTCGGCTGCGACCGGCATACACCGCGGTGACCGCGCTTACCAGCAGGATCAGGTGCAGATCATTGCGCACGATCGTGTGCCGGGCTGTGCGTTGGGCGTGCTCGCCGATGGCATGGGCGGCAAGAGCGGTGGGCGCAAAGCCGCCGACCAGGTGCTTCTCACCGCGCAGCAATTGTTCGAGCGCTATGCGCCGAGCCGCGACGACGCCAGCGAAGCGCTCAAGCAGCTGGTGATGGAAGCGCATTTGATGATCAAGTTGACGGCGATCACCTCGGAAGAGGAGCCGCACAGCACCGTCGCGGCTTTCCTCATCAGCCCATCGCGGGAATGCGATCTGATCCACGCCGGCGACTCGCGCGTGTACCACTTTCGCGGCCCCGACATGGTGAGCCGAACCGTCGACCATTCGTTTGTCCAGCGGCTCGTCGACGAAGGCCAGCTCACCGACGAAGAGGCCAACAGCCATCCGCAATCGAATCTGCTGACCGGCTGCCTCGGCACCACGCAGGACCCGCCACTGACCGCCGGCCATGTCGATCGGCTGGAGATCGGCGACTGCGTGCTCGCCTGCAGCGACGGCCTGTGGCACTACTTCACGCCGAAAGAGCTCGGCGCGATCGTGCATGCGCTGCCACCGCGCGAAGCAAGCGAGATGCTGGTCAGCAAGGCGCGCCAACGCGCCCGCGGCGGCGGCGACAACCTGTCGCTCGCACTCATTCGCGTCGACCCGCTCGGCTAAGAACCGGACGCGGCACTCGGCGCCGGCAACGGCTTTGCCGGCGGCTTGCCCTTGGCGGCGCGCTCGGCGTTGCGCCGCGCCAGCGCGGCACGATGTTCTTGCGCGGCCGCTTGGCGCTTCTCGTATTCGACAGCGCGCTGCGGATCTGGCACGGGTTTCTCGCGGGCGGGGTGCTTCGGCAATGCCTTGGCACGTGCAGGCGCCGACGCCGCAGCGGCCGCCTCGGACGCCGCCGACGCCGCCGTCTCGGCCTTCTGCGCGGCGCGTTGAATTTGGCGCGCCTCGGCCTCGCGCCGCTTGGCTTCCTCGGCACTCACCTTGTTGCGGATCTCTTCGACGCGCTGTGCGGCGCGCTGCTTGCGCTGCGTGTCGTCGAGGATCTCTTGCTGCTGGCGCAGGTTCTCCATCGCCTGACGACGATCGCGCCGCGCCTCCTCGATGCACGGCGTCACGACGAAACGATCGCGACACTCACGCTCGCGTGCTGCGAAAGTCGATTCGACTCGGGCCTGCTCGGCCTTGATGCGCTCGCGCTCGGCGCGGTCGCTCGCGGGCTCGGCAGCGCGCACGACGCCCAAGCCCGACAGCGACAGGCACAAGCTCAGCAACAGCGGCGTGACTCTCATGTCAACGAAGTATCGACGTTGCGACGCGCCAGTGCCAGGTACTCCGCCGACTGCATCTCGTTGAGCCTCGACACGGTGCGCGGAAACTCGTGCGCGAGCGGCCCTTCGGCGTACAACAACTCAGGCGCCACGTCGGCCGACATGATCAGCTTGACCCGCCGGTCGTACATCACGTCGACGAGCCAGGTGAAGCGCCGCGCCTCCGACGCATGGCGCGGCGTCATCTGCGGCACGCCCGAGAGCAAGACAGTGTGGAATTGCGTCGCCAGCTCGAGGTAGTCGTTCTGCGATCGCGGACCGCCGCAGAGTTGCTTGAAGTCGAACCAGACGACACCGCCGGCGCGGCGCCGGGCACGCAGCTCCCGGTATTCGATGTGCAGCAGCGGACTCTCGTCTTTGGCTTCGGCGAGGCGCCCGAAGGCTTCGCTCATCTCGGCGTCGGCCGCCGGCCCGAGCGGCGTGTGATAGAGCTTCATATGCTCCATCGTGCGGCGGCGGTAGTCGATGCCGTTGTCGACGCTGATGACTTCGAGCTTGTCTTTCAGCAACGCGATCGCCGGCAGGATGCGCTCGCGATGCAACCCATGCGGGTACAGCCCGTCAGGGTGGAAATTCGACGTCGTGACGATGCTGACGCGGTGCTCGAACATCGATTCGAGCAGGCGGTGCAGGATCATCGCGTCGGTGACGTCGGCGACGTGAAACTCGTCGAAGCAGATCAGCCGGTGGCGCCGCGAGATGCGCTGCCCGAGCTCATGCAGCGGGTTCACCGTGCCCTTCAGCTCGGCGAGCTCGCGGTGCACCTCGCGCATGAACTCGTGGAAGTGCAGCCGCGTCTTGCGTTTTAGCGGAACGGCCTGGAAGAAGCAGTCCATCAGAAAGCTTTTGCCGCGGCCGACGCCACCGTGCATGTACACGCCGCGCGGGATCGGCGGGTGGCGCCCGAGAAAGCTGTTCAGCGGACTCAGCGGGCTGTTGCGCCGCGCCTTGTAGTCGGCCCACTCGTTTTCGCAGCGCTCCAGCGCATCGATTGCGCGAAGCTGTGCCGGGTCGGCCTGGTAGCCGCGCTCGGCGAGCGTGGCTTCGTAGAGTTCGCGAACTCCCACTCAGGCCCCCGCCGGGCCGCCCCAAGGGAGGCCTGCGCCCCCTCGGGGGGCAGCGCAGCTGCGCAGCGGCAAGCGTGGGGGCACCATGCAGAGCGATCAGAAGTTCAGCGTCCGTTTGTCGACGGCGAGTGCCGCTTCCTTGGTCGCTTCACTCAAGCTCGGATGCGCATGACAGATGCGCGCGATGTCTTCTGCCGACGCGCGGAACTCCATCGCGACCACCGCTTCTGAAATCAGCTCCGACGCGTACGGGCCGACGATGTGCACGCCGAGAATCTCGTCGCTCTTCGCGTCGGCGAGAAACTTCACCATGCCCGTGGTGTCGCCTAACGCGCGCGCACGGCCGTTGGCCATGAACGGGAACGTTCCAGCCTTGTACGCGCGGCCCGCGGCTTTCAACTGCTGCTCGGTCTGGCCGACCCAGGCAATTTCCGGCGACGTGTAGATGACCCACGGCACGGTGTTGAAGTTGACGTGGCCATGCTGTCCGGCGATCCGCTCGGCCACCGCGACGGCTTCTTCCTCGGCCTTGTGGGCGAGCATCGGCCCGCGCACGACGTCGCCGACCGCCCACACGTTGGGCAGATTCGTCTTGCAGTCGTCGTCGACGACGATGGTGCCGCGCTCGTCGAGCTTCAGACCGACCGCTTCATGATTCAAGCCAATCGTGTTCGGAATGCGGCCGATCGACACGATCAACTTGTCGACCACGAGTGTCTGCGCCTCGCCCTTCGCGTTCGTATAGGCGATGCTGAGGCCCTTCTTGTCGGACTTGACCTCGCCGACCTTCACGCCGAGCTCGATCTTCAAGCCCTGCTTCACGAACGCCTTCTGCGCTTCCTTGGCGATCTGCTCATCGACCGCACCGAGGAAAGTCGGCAATGCTTCGAGCACCGTCACTTGCGAGCCGAGTCGGCGCCACACCGAGCCCATCTCGAGGCCGATGACACCCGAGCCGATGAGGCCCAGCGTCTTCGGCACCGCGGGAATGCGCAGCGCGCCGTCGTTGGAAAGAATGTTCTCTTCGTCGAACGGCGCACCGGGCAGCGCGCGTGGGTTCGAGCCGGTGGCCAGGATGATGTGCTTGCCGCTGATCGATTCGTCGGTCGCGCCCGTCACCTTGATCTCGTAGCCGGCATCGCTCGCTTTGACGAACGAACCTCGGCCGTGAAAGAACGTGACCTTGTTCTTCTTGAAGAGATAGAGGATGCCGTCGTTGTTCTGCTTCACCACCGTGCTCTTGCGGCCGAGCATCTTGGCCACATCGATGCTGAGGTCCGACAAGCCGATGCCGTGATCTGCGAAGCTGTGCCCCGCATGCTCGAAGTGCTCGCTCGACTGCAGCAGCGCCTTCGACGGAATGCAGCCGATGTTGGTACAAGTGCCGCCGAGCGCCGGGCCACCCTTGTCGTTTTTCCACTCGTCGATACAGGCGGTGTTGAAGCCCAGTTGGGCAGCGCGGATTGCGGCCACGTAGCCACCGGGGCCGCCACCGATGACGATGACGTCGAATTGCTTTGCCATGCGGTCGCTCCTCAAATGTCGAACAGCAGGCGAGCGGGATCTTCGAGCGCCTCCTTCATTGCGACCAGACCGAGCACCGCTTCCCGGCCATCGATGATCCGGTGGTCGTAGCTCAGCGCGAGGTAGTTGATGGGTCGCACCACGACCTGGCCGTTCTCGACGACGGCGCGGTCCTTGGTCGCATGCACGCCGAGGATCGCCGATTGCGGCGGGTTGATGATCGGCGTCGACAGCATCGAGCCGAACACGCCGCCGTTGGAGATCGAGAAGGTGCCGCCGGTCAAGTCGTCGAGCGAAAGCTTGCCGTCGCGCGCCTTGGTGCCGTACTCGGCGATCTTCTTCTCGATGTCGGCGAAGCTCATCTGGTCGGCATTGCGCAGGATCGGCACGACGAGGCCGCGCGGTGAGCCGACCGCGATGCCGATGTCGAAGTAGCCGTGGTAGACGATGTCGTTGCCATCGACCGACGCGTTGATCACCGGGTACTTCTTCAGCGCGGCGACCGCGGCCTTCACGAAGAAGCTCATGAAGCCGATCTTGACGCCGTGCTCCTTCTCGAACTTCTCCTGGAAGCGCTTGCGCATCTCCATCACCGGCGCCATGTTGACTTCGTTGAAGGTCGTGAGGATCGCGTTGGTCGCTTGCGATTGCAGCAGGCGCTCGGCAACGCGCGCGCGCAGACGGCTCATCGGCACGCGCTGCTCGGGACGTTCGCCGAGGTTGACCGCGACCGGCGGCGCGACTGCAGGCAGCGGCTTCGCGACAGCAGGCGCAGCAGGCGCTGCCTTCGCTGGCGCGACAGCGGGCTTTGCCGCTGCGGCGATCACGCCGAGCACGTCGCCTTTGGTGACGCGCCCGTCCTTGCCGGTACCGGCCACCGAGCCGGCGGCAAGTTGGTTGTCGGCCATCAGCTTGGCCGCCGCGGGCATCGCGATGTCGCCTTTCGACCCGCCGCTCGATGCTGCAGCAACCGGCGCTGCAGCCGCCACAGCAGGTGCAGCCGAAGCAGCCGGTGCACTAGCAGACGCCGTGCCCTCGGTGTCGATCTTCGCGATGATTTCATCGCTGACACAGCTCTCGCCGTCGCCCTTGACGATCTGCGCCATCACGCCGCCCTGCGGCGCTGGCACTTCGAGCACGACCTTGTCGGTCTCGATCTCGACGAGGATCTCGTCCATCGCCACGGCGTCGCCGGGCTTTTTCTTCCACTGCAACAGCGTGGCTTCGGCCACCGACTCGGACAGTTGCGGAACCTTGACTTCTACGATTGCCATTTCATTCTTTCGTTGTTCGATTCGCGCCGCACGGACGCGTGCAGCCGGTGCGGCGCAGCGTCCGCCACGGCTGCTGATACCGTCACTTGCTTAAGACGAAGCCCTTGATCTTGCCGAAGGCCTGGTCGAGCAGCGCCTTCTGCTGCTCCTGGTGCAGGTGCGCATAGCCGACCGCAGGCGACGCCGACGCGGGCCGGCCCGCATATCCGAGCTTCTGCCCATCGACCATGTTCTCGTGGATGTAGTGCTGCACGAAGAACCACGCGCCCTGGTTCTGCGGCTCGTCCTGACACCACATGATCTCGGTCGGCGAACGACCGCGACGTCGGCGTTCTTGCGCTCCGCGCGCGCCCGGACGAGGTCGTAGTAGACCTTTCCCGAGCAGGCGATGACCCGCTTCACGCGCTCGGCGTTGACTTCCGCGCTCTGCTCGCCGATCACGGTCTTGAACTCGCCGCGGGTGAACTCCGATAGCGGTGACGTTGCGTCCTTCGCGCGCAGCAGTGACTTCGGCGTCATGATGACCAGCGGCTTCCTGAACTGGCGCACCATCTGCCGGCGCAGCAGGTGGAAGATCTGGCTCGCCGACGTCGGCTGAACGACCTGCATGTTGTTGTCGGCCGCGAGCTGCATGAAGCGCTCGAGACGCGCCGACGAGTGCTCCGGGCCCTGCCCCTCGTAGCCGTGCGGCAGCATCAGAGTGATGCCGTTGGCGCGGCCCCATTTCACTTCGCCCGACGCGATGAACTGGTCGATCAAAACCTGCGCGCCGTTGGCGAAGTCGCCGAACTGCGCTTCCCAGATCACCAGCGTGTTGGGGTCGGCGCTCGCATAGCCATATTCGAAACCGAGCACCGCTTCTTCCGACAGGATCGAGTCGATGACGATGTACGGCGCCTGGTTCTCGGCGACGTTCTGCAGCGGCGTGTAGGTGCCCTCATCCCACTTCTCGCGCGCCTGATCGTGCAGCACCGAGTGACGGTGAGTGAAGGTGCCGCGGCCGCAGTCCTTGCCCGACAGGCGCACCGCGTAGCCGCTTGCGACCAGCGAGGCGAAGTCAAGGTGCTCGCCCATGCCCCAGTCGACGTTCAACTCGCCGCGGCCCATCGCGGCGCGATCGGCAATGACTTTCTGCACCAGCGGGTGCGCCTTGAAGTCGGCCGGCAAGGTCGTGATGCGCTCCGACAGGCGCTTGATCTCGGCCAGCGGCAGCGCCGTGTCGGCCGCATCGGTCCACTTCTTGCCGAGGAACGGCGACCAGTCGACCGCGTACTTGCTCTTGTAGTTGGTCAGCACTGGATCGTGCGTATGCTTGCCGGCGTCCATTGCAGCGCGCAATGCCTTGACCATCGCATCCGGGCCGTCGGCCGGCAACACGCCTTGCGCCACCAGCTTGTCGCCGTAGAGGCGGCGCGTGCCGGGGTGCTGGGCGATCTTCTTGTACATCAGCGGCTGCGTCAGCGCCGGCGTGTCCTGCTCGTTGTGGCCGAGCTTGCGAAAGCAGACGATGTCGACCACCACGTCCTTGTTGAACTCCTGGCGATAGTCGAGCGCTAGCTGCGTGCACAGCACGACGGCTTCCGGGTCGTCGCCGTTCACGTGCAGCACCGGCGCCTCGATCATCTTCACGACGTCGGTGCAGTACAGCGTCGAGCGGGTGTCGCGCGGGTCGCTGGTGGTGAAGCCGATCTGGTTGTTGATGACGAGGTGGACCGTGCCGCCGGTGTAGTAGCCGCGCGTTTGCGCCAGCGCCAGCGTCTCCATCACGACGCCCTGCCCGGCGAACGCCGCGTCGCCGTGGACGATGATCGGCAGCACGCTGTCGCCTTCCTTGTCGCCGCGGCGATCGAGGCGCGCCTTCACCGAGCCCTCCACGACCGGGTTGACGATCTCGAGGTGCGATGGGTTGAACGCGAGGCTCAAGTGCACCGGGCCGCCCGCGGTGGTCACGTCGCTCGAGAAGCCTTGGTGGTACTTGACGTCGCCGGCCGGCAAGTCTTCCTTCGCGGTGTGGTCGAACTCCGAGAACAGCTCGGCGGGCGCCTTGCCCAGCGTGTTGACGAGCACGTTCAAGCGGCCGCGGTGCGCCATGCCGATGACGATTTCCTGTACGCCCTTCGCGCCGCCGCGCTGCACCAGCTCGTCCATCGAGACGATGAAGCTCTCGCCGCCTTCGAGCGAGAAGCGCTTCTGGCCGACGTACTTGGTGTGCAGGTAGCGCTCGAGCCCCTCGGCGGCCGTCAAGCGCTCGAGGATGTGCTTCTTTTCTTCCGGCGAGAACGTCGCCTTCGAGCGAACGGACTCGAGCCGCTGCTGCCACCAGCGCTTCTCGGTCGGCTCGGTGATGTGCATGTACTCTGCGCCGACCGAGCCGCAGTAGGTCTCGCGCAGCGCCTGCACGATCTGCCGCAGCGTCATGTTCTCGGCGGTCGTGAAGTAAGTGTTCGTCGCGCTGAACGAGATGTCCATGTCGGACTCGCTCAGGTCGTAGAACGCCGGCTCCAGCTCGGCGATCTTCGGGCGCTCCTGGCGCTTCAGCGGATCGAGATCGGCCCAGCGCGAGCCGAGGAAGCGGTAGGCCGCGATCAGCGATTGAACATGGACTTGCTTGCGTGCGACGGCGAGATCGGTGCTCGAGGCCTTGGCGCCGAAGGCGTTCGCCTTGGCACGTTGCGCGAACGATTCGATGATCGGCGCATGGGCCACGTCGCGCTCATCGGAGCCGTCGGCCGCAGGGACGTTCTGGAGGGCGTCGAAGTACGAGCGCCAGTTGTCGGGCACCGAGCCCGGGTTGTCGAGGTACTGTTCGTACAT
>VBCQ01000455.1 GCA_005882155.1 Betaproteobacteria bacterium | reverse complement strand
GCAAGCTCACGCGGCCGAAGCCACAGACCTCGACCTCGCTTCGATCGAGGGCCGGCGTCGGCTCGATCGCGACGAGCATCGAGCGCGCAGCCGTGCGCGGTTGAGGCATGACGGCCGGCAGCGACGGCGGCGCAACGGCGATATCGCTACGGCTCGCCAGTGCCGACGAGGTCGCGGGCTCGCGCTGATGGTCCTTCGCCGGCCACAGCAGCAGCGTACAAGCCGCTGTGACCGTCGATACCGCGAGCGTCCAGCGCAGCCAGTGCCGCGGCCAGGATGCCGGCGTCGTAGCACGCATTCAATTCCAGCGGCCGTCCCTGCCGCCGACGCTGAAACGCCCCGCACCGAGCAAGGCCACCGCGATCGCACCAAAGAAGTACAGCCCTTCGAGCTCGATCGCCCAGTTTCCAAACTCGCCCAGCGCGAAGATCCGCCCGGGCGGCCGCGTGAGCAGCACCGCGACCAGCATGTTGATCGCCGCGATCAGCGCGGCGGGTCGAGTCCACAGGCCGACGATCATCAGCACCGGCGCCAACACTTCGCCGACGTAGACGAGGTAGCCGAGCGCCGGCGGAAGACCCGCCTTGCCGACCATGCCGAGGACCTCGCCGATGCCGCCTTGCAGCTTGCCGATGCCGTGCAACAGCATCAGTACGCCGACCGCCAGGCGCAACACCAGCCTGCCGGCATCGGCCATGGCCTGGCCAGCATCCGCATTCATGGTTTGGGTTGCCATCGAACACCTCCTTGTTTGCGATTGGAAGAGTGACCCGACTGCGGCCAAATTCTGCGCCGCGGCACGCAATTGCGCGAGCGCTTGTCCCCTGCGCCGTCCTCACTCTTCGCCCGCCGCTTGCGCGAGCAGCCATTGCTCCAGCGAACGCACCGCGGGGCGAGCGCGCGCGAGCGGCTCGACGACGAGGTAGTAGGCGCGCATCGACGCCGGCGCGTCCTTGAACGGCGCCACGAGCTGGCGTCGGCGCAGCAGCGCGTCGACCAGCGGCCTGCGCCCGAGCGCGACGCCCTGGCCGGCGAGCGCGGCCGCAACGGTTTCGCCATAGCCGCTGAAGCTCAGCATCGCGGCCGGCTCCAGGTCGGGCAGGCCGACCGCCCGCAACCACAGCGCCCATTCGAGCGGCATGCCGGAGTCCGGCGTCGACGCCACCTGCAGCAGCGTATGCGCGCGCAGGTCGGCCGGCGTGCGCAGCGGCGGGCCGCCGCCGCGCTTCCGCAGTTGCGGACTGCACACCGGCTGCATCGCTTCGCGAAACAGTTGCGCGCCTTCGGTCTGGCCGACCCGGCCATAGCGAATCGCGAGATCGAAGCCGTCGCCGCGCAAATCGCGCAGCTCGAGGCTCGCATCGAGGCGCACATCGATGCCTGGATGCGCCTTCGTGAACAGCGGCAGACGCGGGATCAGCCACAGCGATGCGAGGCCCGGCGTCGTCGACAGCGCGAGCACTTCGCGCCGCGCCGGCGCACGGATTTGCCCGACGGCCTCGCGCAACTGCGCGAGCACGTCGGCGCACACCGCATGCAGGCGCCGGCCGTCGTCGGTCAGCGCGAGCGCACGGTGGCGGCGGCGAAACAACGCAACGCCCAGATCCTCTTCGAGCGCGCGAATCTGCCGGCTCATCGCCGACTGCGTGACGAAGCGCTCGGCGCCGGCGCGGGTGAACGACAGATGGCGCGCGGCCGCCTCGAACGCGGCGAGCAGGTCCAGCGGCGGGAGACGCTGATTCGGTTTTTGCATGCGCTACAGGAATGCGATGGATGACGAATGATCGTTTGCGTCTCACTCGACGTGGGCCGAATATTGAGGCCACGCTGCGGTGCTTGCAAGCTTCTTCGAATGAGCTGGAAGCATCCACCGCGGCGCCCGACTGGAGCCCACCATGTTCATCGACACCCGCCACGCCCTGCTGCCCCTGACGCCCGGACATGTCGCCCGCCTGCGCGACGCCTGCAACACGCGGCTGACCTGCATCAGCGGCGCTGCTTGGGTCACGATCGACGGCGATCGGCGCGACATCGTGCTGTCGCCCGGCGAGTCGTTCGTGGTCGACTCGAACGAGCGCGTCGTCGTCTATCCGCTGCGTGCCGAGCAGCTTCTCGAAGTGGCGATCGACGCGCCGACCGCCCGTTGCAGGCCGCGCCGGTCGAGCGGCCTGGCCGGACTGATTGCACGGCTACAAGGGCTGATCATGGCGCCGCGGAAACCGGCCATCGCGATCGCGTGAACGGCGGCGTCAGCGCTCGACCGTGAACGCGACATGCATGCCCTGGCTGTAGTGCTGCGGCTGGTTGCAAATCAGCACGTAGTGACCGGGCTTTAGTTTCAGGCTCAGCTTGCGCGACTTGCCTGGCTTC
>VBCQ01000449.1 GCA_005882155.1 Betaproteobacteria bacterium | reverse complement strand
AGCTGCATGAAGTGATGCCGCAAGCGATGCTGTTCGTGCGCGGCGGCAACTCGGGCATCAGCCACAACCCGCTCGAGACGATCAGCAACGACGACGCCGAGCTGTGCGTGCAAGCCTTCCAGCAGATGCTGAGACAACTCGCTGCCGACCCAACGACATGATGACCTTTTACGAGCAGCTCGATGCCTGGGTCGATGCTCACTTCGACGAAGAAGTGCACTTCCTGCAGGCGCTCGTGCAAGTGGCGACCGACACGCCGCCCGGCAACAACGCACCGCATGCCGAGCGCACCGCCGAACTGCTGCAGGCCTTCGGTTTCGCAGCCGAACGGCACGCCGTTCCCGCCGCCGAGGTCGCGGCCGGTGGCTTGCAGTCGATCACGAACCTGATCGTTCGTCGTCGCTACGGCGCAGGCCGGACGATCGCGCTGAACGCGCATGGCGACGTGGTGCCGCCGGGCGATGGCTGGACCCGTGGCCCGTACAGCGGCGACGTGATCGACGGCAAGCTCTACGGCCGCGCGTCGGCGGTGAGCAAGAGCGACTTATGACGAGGAGTTCGGCGGCGAGCTCGGCCCCGGCTGGCTGTTGAAGAACGGCCTGACGAAGCCCGACCTCGTCATCGCCGCGGGCTTCAGCTATCAGGTGGTCACCGCCCACAACGGCTGCCTGCAGATGGAAGTCACGGTGCACGGCAAGATGGCGCACGCCGCCATCCCCGACACCGGCATCGACGCGCTGCAGGGCGCGGTCGCGATCCTCAACGCGCTGTACCGGCAGAACGCGCTCTACAAACAGGTGACGTCGAAGGTGCCCGGCATCACGCATCCGTACCTCAACGTCGGGCGGATCGACGGCGGCACCAACACCAACGTCGTGCCGGGCCAGGTCGTCTTCAAGCTCGATCGACGGATGATTCCCGAAGAGAACGCCGACGAGGTCGAGGCCTCGGTTCGCTCGGTGATCCTCGCGGCCGCAGCCACCGTCCCCGGCATCAGCGTCGACATCCGACGCTTGCTGCTCGCCCACTCGCTGCAGCCGCTGCCGGGTCATGCGTTGCTGGTCGAGCCGCTGCTGAAGCACGCCCAAGAAATCTTCGGCGAGACGATCCCGACCTCGGGCACGCCGCTGTACACCGACGCACGCTTGTATTGCGAGCACGGCATTCCAGCGGTGATTTACGGTGCCGGCCCGCGCACCGTGCTCGAGAGCAATGCGAAGCGCGCCGACGAGCACATCGTTCTCGACGACTTGCGGCGCGCCACGAAAGTGGTGGCGCGCGCGTTGTTCGATCTGCTGGGCTGATTCAGTCACTGCTGCCGAGCAGCTCGGCAGCCGGCACGAGGCCGTTCAGCAGCTCGGTCATGCGTCGGTAGTGGTCTCCTTGCCAGTAGACGCGATCACAGCCGGGGCAGTGTCGAAACTTGTTTTGATGCGCGGCGACGCAGGGCGGCAGCCGATCGAGCACCAGCTCCTTCGCAATCGGCTGCAACGGCAAGTTGCAATGCAGGCACAAGCTCAGCGGCTTCGACTGTCCAGCGAGCTGCAAGCGCTCGACGACTTCGCGCAATTGGTCTCGCGGTTTCAACGCATGCACATAACAGCCATGCGTCACGTCGGCGCATTTGAGCAAGTCGCGGTCGCGCGTCAACACGATGCGGCCTTCGGTGGCTGCCCGACGGCGAATCTCGGCGTCGGTGAACGTGTTGTCGTAGAGCGTGTCGAGGCCCAGCATGCGCAGCAGCCGCGCCAGTCCGCCGAGATGCGCATCGGCAATGAAGCGCGGCGTGCGCAACACGCGCTCGCGCACGCGCAGCAGCGGCGCGACGTCGAAGGCCTCGAACATCGGATACACGCTGAAGCGGTCGCCGTCGCGCACCCGATACGAGAAGTCGACCGACACGCCGTTGACGAGGATCAGCTCGACCTCGGTATGCGGCACGCCGATCGCTTCGATTGCGTTCTTCACCGTCGCCGCGCGCGCGCACGAAAACTCGAACTCCCGCTTGCGCCGCCCCGGCGCAATGAAGTCGTTCAACTCTTCGTAGAAGCGGAACTGCGCAACGGCCAACCGACTCCCCGTTCACCCTGAGGTATCGAAGGGCGAGTCAATGCGCCGGCGTGCGCGAGAAATGTCCGTGCCGCGCCGAGCCCATCAAGTCGCTGAACTGCATGCCCGACATGCGCAGCAGCTGCTCGTGGTCGCCGCCCTCGACATAGACCTCGTGGTTGCGCTCGAGCTCTTCGTCGACCACCGTCTCCACACCCCAGGCCATGCCGAAAGCCGGCACGGCGCCGAGCTCGCAGTCGTCGAACACGGTGCCGATCTTCGTTTCGTCCGACAGCCTCAGCGACGAGCGGCCGAGCATTCGCGCCACCGCGCCGACCTGCACCCGCGCATCGGCAGGCACGACCGCGAGCACGCAGCCGCGCTCGTCTTCGAGGATGACCGACTTGGCGAGCTGATGCTCCGGCACATGCGCCATGCGCGCGGTCTCGGCGCTGGTGCGGCTGTGCGCATGCATGCAGACCTGGTACTGCGCGCCGCTTTGTTGCAGGTAGGTCGTCAGACGTGGCGAGAGCGACATGGTGGCCTCCAGCGAAAGAAGTTCGACGAAACGAGACCGGCTTGGCGTCGCCGCAACCGGCTCCCATGAAGAACAGTTTGCGCCACCGACGGCGGGATTGCCAGTGACCCTTCGACGCCAGCCTTCGCCAAGCTCAGTCCTCTGCTCAGGGCGACCGGGTCTCCAAGAAAAAACGCCCCGGCGAGAGACCCGCCGGGGCGTGAGGGGAGCTTGCGCTCTAAGCGTTAGACGTTGTTATTGACTGTGGCTTCGGCGTCATTATGGACGCGCAATCGTGAACGCCGGGGAGGTCCATGTCT
>VBCQ01000447.1 GCA_005882155.1 Betaproteobacteria bacterium | reverse complement strand
GGTGATCTCGTGCAGCGCGACGATCGCGAGGTTCGATCCGGTGAGCCCGCTATACAGCTGCGCTTCCTGCTTGTCGAAGTGATACCAGCCGAATGCGCTGCCCGACTGCGCTCGCGTGATGCTGCGAATCGTCACCGGCTGGCCGGCGACGAGGATGCGCTTGGGCATTTGCGGCGGGCGCGAAAACATGCCGTGGACGATGCGGTCGTATTGAACGTCGCGCGCCAGGTGCTCGGTCAGCAAGATGTTGAACCAGGCCCAGGCTTGCGGGTTGCGTTGCGCGAACTCGACCATGCCGGTCGCAAAGCTGTGCGTGTAAGCCTCTTCGATGCAGCCCTGCTGGCAGCCTTTGCTGAAGTGGGTCAGTCGAATCAGACATTCGAAGAACGCTGCGGCCAGGCGCAGGCCCTCGAGGTCGGTGCGCAGCTCGATCCGGCCGTCTTCGAGGTTGACGCAGGCGAGCTTGCGCTTGTCGTACATCCGCGAGCGCTCGCGAAACTCGACATACAAGCGGTAGGGCCCAAGGGCAATGTGGCTGGGGACAGACGAGGTGGACATGGTGAGCCGATTGTGAAGGTGGAGCAGCTCCATCCCGATGACGGGGAGATTTCGATTCGTTTCCTCCCACATTTGCATGATGGACGGACGTTGAAGGAAGCCCATACTTTCCGACTCTCGGCGCTGCAGCCGCATGGAGGGTCGCATGAAGCTTCTGATGACCAAGGGCAATTCCGGCGAAGAAGTCGATCAGTTGGCCAGGGCTTTGGCCAAGGCGCTCGGTGCGGATGCCCAAGCATTTCCCGTGCTCGATCGCCCGGGCAGCCCGATCGACGACGAATTCGATGCGGCGATACGCCGCTGGCAGGCCGGAATCGGGGTCATCGCCGACGGCATCGTCGGGCCGCGCTGCCAGGTGCTGCTCGAGCTGATTGCGCCGCAGGGCGACAAGCTCGCCGACACGCCGCTGAATGTGGCGAACGTCAGCAGGCTCTTCCCGGCGACGAAGCCGGCCAACATCGCGCGCTACCTGCCCTACATCGAGGCGGCGCTCGGCGTGCCGGGGCTGACCGACCGCGCGATGGTCGTCGGCGCGCTCGGCACGATCCGCGCCGAGACCGAAGGCTTCGTGCCGATTGCCGAGTTCCCGTCGAAGTTCAACACGCCGCCAGGCGGCGCACAGTTCAGC
The DNA here is from genome assembly GCA_005882155.1 of Betaproteobacteria bacterium. Lineage (GTDB taxonomy): Bacteria > Pseudomonadota > Gammaproteobacteria > Burkholderiales > Burkholderiaceae_C > Albitalea. The sequence goes on along the minus strand of VBCQ01000447.1, from coordinate 4,232 downwards.
AAATACGATAGCCGCGCCGACCTCGGCAACAGCCAGCCGGGCGACGGCGCGCGCTATCGTGGCCGAGGCTTCGTGCAGTTGACCGGCAAGGCCAACTACGAGAAGTACGGCGAGCGGATCGGCTTCCCGCTGCTCACCGACTTCGACAAGGCGAATGCACCCGAGGTCGCCGCGGTCGTGCTCGCGGTGTTTCTCTCGGACAAGGCCGACAAGTTTCGCGATGCCGTCGGGCGCGGCCGACTCGACCTCGCACGCAAGCTTGTCAACGGCGGCTCGCACGGCCTCGACAGCTTCAAAGACGTGTTCCGGCTCGCCGAAGAAGTCTGGCCGACCGCGGCGTCGCGCGCTGCCATCGCCAAGGTCGGCGCGATCAACGCATCCAAGCGCCCCGAGGCCAGCACCCACAAGACTTCGCGCACGAAGAAAGACGCCGCCGATCTGCGCGACCGTCAGTTCATGCCGAACGCGATCAGCCTGCCCGACGAGTTCCCGCTCGCCGAAGAGATCCGCCGCTTCCTGCCCGAGTACACGTCGGCCGGGCTGATCCTCAACCAGGGGCAGGAAGGCGCGTGCACCGGCTTCGGCCTCACTTGCGTCATCAACTACCTGCGCTGGATCAAGTCCGGGCAACCCGCCGAGTTCAAGTCGGTGAGCCCGCGCATGCTGTACACGCTCGCGCGCCGCTACGACGAATTCGAGGGCGAGAATTACGAAGGGTCGAGCTGCCGCGGCGCGCTCAAAGGCTGGTTCAATAACGGCGTCTGCCTCGAGGCCGATTGGCCTTACGCACCGGGCAAGTCGAACCCGGCGAAATACGGCTTCGCTGCGCGCGCGGCGCAGAACACGCTCGGCGTGTATTACCGCATCGACACCAAGTCGATCACCGACATGCAGGCCGCGATCGCGCAGCACCGCGCCGTCTTCGTGTCGGCCTACACGCACGACGGCTGGGACCATGTGCCCGAGGTCACGAAGCCCCCGCAAAACCATGCCGATCTTCCGCTGATCGAGTTCAACGGCCGGCCGTCGCAAGACGGCGGCCACGCCTTCGCGCTGGTCGGTTTCAACGCGAACGGCTTCATCTTGCAGAACTCATGGGGGCCCGACTGGGGCGCCGGCGGCTTCGCCGTCCTCGGCTACCTCGACTGGCTCGCCAACGGCATGGACGCATGGGTCGTGTCGCTCGGCGTTTCCGGTGTCATCGCCGGACGATTGGCGGTGTCGCATGGCGTCGAAGGCGCGCGCGCCGGCGCCGACCGCAGCAAGTGGTGGGACTCAGGCCTCGCCTATCAGCACAGCGTCGTGCTCGGCAACGACGGGCGGGTGAGCCGCTATCTCACCGAAGACGAGCAGCCGCGCAAGCTGCAGCAGCAGGCCTACGCGCTGCCCGATCAATGGTTCCGCTCACAAGCCGACGCGACCAAGCGCCTCGTGATCTATGCGCATGGCGGACTCAACAGCGAAGCCGATGCGATCAAGCGCGCGAGCGCGATGGGCCGCTTCTTCGTCGGCAACGGCTGCTATCCGATCTTTCTGGTCTGGAAGACCGGTCTGCTCGAATCGATCGGCGACATCATCTCCGACGCGTTCCGCCGTCAGCCTGCGGTCGCTGGCGCCGGCGAGTGGCTCACCGACAAGACCGATCTGCTGGTCGAGAAGACCATCGGCCGGCCGTTGGCGCGACCGGTGTGGAGCGAGATGAAAGAAAACGCCGAGCTCGCGTATGCACCGCGGCGCGGCGGCGACTTGCTGCTCGACGCGATTCAGGCGCTGGCTGCGACCTGGCGCGCGCAATTCGAGCTTCATCTCGTCGGCCATTCGGCCGGTTCGATTGCGCTCGGGCACTTGCTGTCGGCACTCGCCGCGCGAGCCCATGCGGGCCGCGACGAGGGCTTGAGCCAGCGCTTGACGTCGATCCACCTGTACGCACCGGCCTGCACCGTCGCGTTCGCGAACCGCCACTACGCGAGCGACGAGAACGTGATGGAGCGTCTGTACCTCGACGTCCTGTCCGACAAGGTCGAGCGCGACGACAACGTCGCATCGATCTATCGCAAGTCGCTTCTGTACTTGGTGTCGAACGCACTCGAAACCGATCTGCGCACACCGATCCTCGGCCTCGATCGGATCAACGACACGAGTTACAGCGGCTGGGACGGATCGTCAGACACCGGCGAAGCGCTCGCAACCTGGCGCAAAGCCGCCGGCGCGGCGAATCTGAAAGGCCGCAAGGGAACCGTCGACGCGGACCGCATCGAAGTGGCGATCGACACGAGCGGGTCGAAGGTCATGCAGCCGGCAGCGCATGGCGGCTTCGACAACGATGTCGCAGTGATGACGCGGACGCTGGAGCGGATTACGCGCGGGAATTTGGCGTTGGGGATCGATGATTTGAGAGGGTATTGACGCAGAGTTCTTCCCCTCTCCCAGAGGGAGAGGGAGGAATACCGAGCGAGTCGACTTTCAATCAAACACTTCGTCCCCCGTCGGCTCGTAATGCGGCACCGCATTCATCGAGTGCCGCAACTTCGACAACTCGTAATACATTCGCCGCCGCGCCCGGCTTTGATTGCCGAGGGGGCGATGCTCGGCAATGCTGTGCCACGGGTTGTATGACAGGCGCTTGGCGAATTCGAGTTGCGCGGGTGAATTGAACTTCTGCCGCGGGATGCGCAGGGTCGCCACCGACACGCGCGGGGACAGCCTCTCGGGCCACAGCACGGCGGCGTTCTCGATCGGCATCAGGTGCGCGTCGGTTTGGCGCTGCAGGCGAATGTCGAGCTCGACGTCGCCCGCGTCGAGCGCGGCGACCATCGCATTGCGCAGGTAGTCGTCGGGCGGGCGCAGCGGCAACCGCGGGATCGGCGTGCGCGTTTTCGTTTTCGGCCAGACCGAATACTGCATCGCCTGCCCCTCGCCGAGCAGATACGGCACGCAGCTGAAATACGGCGCCTCGAACGGGCTCGACTGCGTCTTGATCCACAGCCCTTGCATGATGCCGTCGAGCAGATGCGGGCGATGCAGGTTGACGAAGTAGAAGATCTGCGCGTTCTTCAGGCTTTCGATCTGCAGCTGCGCATTCGCGCGGATGTCGGGCGTGACGAAAGTCGGCGTCGAGACGCCGAACATGTCTAGCGTGAACTTTTCTTCGTCCATCAGCTTCGGGCCCGGGACGCCCATCAGCTTGATGCTGATGCTCATGAAGCCGACGTCGTCGATGTCCGGCGTGATGTACGGGCCTGGACCCGAGAATCGCACCCAGGCCCGGAACGTCTGCGGCTTGGCGTAGATGCCGTGGCGAAACTCCGGCGGCAAATTGTCGTGAACGATGAACTCGGCGCGCACGATGCCTTGCGTTTTCGTGTTGCCGCCGCGCTCGAAGCCGCCCGGCTTCCAGAGCTTGCGCATTTGCAGCTGGAAGCTCGCGATAACCGAGTCGACGAACTCGTCTTCACCGGGCAGCGGCCGCTCCTCGGCGAGCGCGAGTCCTTCGTTCGGCCGCTGCCAATTGATCAAGGCCGTGGTCAGCCGCGCCACGGGATCGCGCAGCACAGCGTCGAAGGCGGGCCGCACGAACGGGTCGAAGCGGCGCTCGAACTGCAAGAGTCGCAGCGACGTGTTGGCGATGAAGTCCTTGACCACCGAGCCGGTGTCGGCACGCGGCACCGGGCGACTGACATTCGAACTGGAACTCATGATGACACTCATGGTGACCCCGCTGTGGCGAGATAGCGCAACGCGCGAATGCCCGGCAAGAAGAAGTACGCACCGCCGAGCACGGTGACGAACTGCGGCATCCCTTCGACGCGCGCATCGCACGCGTCGCGCCGCGGCATCGAGAAGCCATCGCTGCGCGCGCCGTCCGGGCCCGGCAGCCGATTGCCGAGCAGCGCATCGCTCTCGTTGCGCAAGCCGTCGAACTTGCTGCTCGCTAGCCACGCGCTTTGCACGAACTCGAACTGGCGCGCGATGTTCGCGTTGAGGCAGATGAACTGCAGCCCCGACTCGCTGCCCGCGCCGGCACCGGCGAGCGCTTGCGCCACCGAGACCTCGGCGCCGTACTCGCGGCCGCGCCGCAACAGCCGATGAAAGCGCGTCGACGCGACGCGGTCTTGCGCGAGCGCTTCGGCATTCAAGCCGAGCATGCGAATCCCGCGCGAGACGATGCCCGACGCGCCCAGCGGAAGGTCGGCATTGCGCGGATTCGCGCGCCGAATGTGCGCGCCGAGCGG
>VBCQ01000446.1 GCA_005882155.1 Betaproteobacteria bacterium | reverse complement strand
CTCGGCCTGCGGCCGGCATCATCTGTCGCACTGTGACGAGCCGGCCAGCCGGTCGGCTGGATGGATCGTCAATCCGCGATCGCCGACACGAGCATGTCGGACACGCGCTGCATCCGATCGGTGTTGCGCAGCTCGCAGGTGATGAGGCCGGCCGTCAAGAAGGTGCAGGTGAGGTCGCGCTCGGGATCGACCCAGAACATCGTCGACCCGGCGCCCATGCCGCCGTAGGTGCGCGGGCTCGTCAAGGTGCCGAGAAAGTTCGGCGCGACGACGTCGCCGCGCAAGTAGAAGCCGAGCCCGAGGTTCGCGGGGAACGGCTGCCAGCCGCGCACACCCGCTGCGAACGACCAAGTGTCGTTCGGCATCTGGCCGGTGTGGTTGCGGGTGGCCAGATCGACCATCGCCGGCGACAGGATCCGAACGCCATCGAGCGCGCCGCCGCTGCGCAGCATGTTGGCGAAGCGGCTTAGGTCGGGTGCGCTGAACACGCAGCCGAGCGACGGGATCTCGGACTCGGCAGTGACCATCGCGCCGAACATCTCGTATTCCTCTGCGAACGAAATGCCGGGCAGGCGGTCGCGTGCGACGACCGGGCACAGTCGCGATGCGAGATCGGATCGGGCGCCGAGCGCGCTGTCCTTCATGCCGAGCGGTGCGAACAGATCCTGCGCGAGGATCTCACGGTAAGCGCGTTGGCCGCCATCCACGCGGCGCAGCACCTCGGCGAGGATCGCCGTGCCGATGATGCCCGAGTAGTACACCCTCTCCCCCGGCACGCTCTCGGCCGCGCTCATGCATGCCGCAGCGACCGTCGCCTGCAGGTTGCCCATCTGCATCGGGTCCATCTGCGGCAGCTTCAGCGTGAGGCCCGCGGTGTGCGTCAGCACATGGAACAGCGTGATGTTCTCCCGCTCGATGCGGTTGAGGATCAGCGTGTGGGTGAGCTGCTTGGCGACCGAGAAGGAGACGAACACGTCGTCGATCTTCATGCGCCGCTCGCTGTCGCGGTGCGCGTAGCCGAAGGCTTCGGTTAGCACCGGCTTGCCGCCGCGCGAGACGGCGAGTACCGCGCCGTCGTAGCGCTGCGCGGCGATGTCGCAGCTGATCACATTGCCGAGATGGCCGAGGCGGTCAGGGTCGAAGTCGAGCGCTGCTGCGTGGTCGAGGCTCATGCATCATCCGCCTCAAAAGTCGTACGTGAAGCCGACGCCGAAGTAGCGCGGCGGCGTGTAGTTGTCGGTGCGCGCGCCGCCGAGGACCGGCGAGGCGATGGTCATGCTGGTCAAGGCCGTCGCATTGTTGGCGTTGCGCACGTAACCATACAGCTTCCACGGCCCGTTGGTCGGCCGCACCGACGCGCTCAGGTTGACCATGCCGTACGACTTCTGCGACGCGTCCTCGGTGTTGAACTCGGTGAAATAGAACTTGCTGCGCCAGGCGTACTCGGCTCGGAACGAGGCGCGGTAGTTGCCGAAGGTCTGCACGAGCTCCGCATTCAGATTCGCCTGCGTCTTCGACACGTTCGCGAGCTGATTGCCCTTGGTGTCGACGAGCACGCCATGACGCTCGTCGAAGTTGACGAACTCGGTGTACTTCGGGTCCATCAAGCCGATGCTCGCACCGAGGGTCAGCGCAGGAACCGGCTTGACAAGCGCCTCGAGCTCAAGACCGTTGATCTTCGCGCCGCTCGCGTTGCCGAGGATCGGCGCCACGCCGATCTGCACGACCTGCATGTCCTTGTACCTGCTCGTGAACAGCGCGGCGGCCAATGACGCGCGCTTGTCGAGGAAGCTGATCTTCGTGCCGACCTCGAAGCTGGTGACGGTCTCGGGCTTGACCGCTTCGCCCTGCACCGCGCCGAGGTTGATTGCGCCCGACTTGAAGCCGTGGGCCACCTTCGCGTAGGTCAACACGTCGGAATTGACTTGGTACTCGACGCCGATGCTGCCTGGAACGCTGGTCCAGCTCGCGCTCGGTGTGCCGGTCGCATTGACGCCGAGGGTGGCGATGTTCAGGTACTCGTCGGCCTTCTTGCTGTCGTGGTTCAGGCGCAGACCGCCGAGCAGCGACAGCTGCTTGCTCAGCGCATAGCGCAGGTCGACGTAGGCGGCGGCCGACTTGGTGTGCACGTTGCCGCCGAGCAGGAACTGCAGCGGCACGGGGACGTTCAGGTGCGTCGGGTCCTGGTCGAGGAAGGCAAGCGGGATCAGCGTCGACACGTCGATGTCCTGCTTCTGGTCGAACTTCAGGTAGGTCGCGCCGACCAGCCACTGCAGCGGCGCGCCGTCGGCCGACGCGAGGTGCGCGTCGATGCTCGCGTCGCGGCTGCTGGTCACGAAGCGGACCGTGGCGTTCGAGGCTTCGGTCAGGTCGCCGTCGTCGAACACGTCGGCCTTGCTTTTGCGGAAGCTCGCGACGACCGTCAGCTGCTTGTCGCCGTTGGCGCCGATCGGCCGGTCGTAGATCGCCTGCAGCGTGTCGACATC
>VBCQ01000445.1 GCA_005882155.1 Betaproteobacteria bacterium | reverse complement strand
AAGCACCGGGCCGAAGGTCTGGCCGGCGAGCTGGTTCTCGGTAAAGCCGTCGAGCTTCTTCACCTGGAACGACAGGCGTCCCTTCGTGCCGCTGTCGCCGAACGGGCCCGAGAGAAATCCTTCGGCCTCCTTGCGGCCGTAGTCGCCGAACAAGAGGCCGAACTGGCCGCGGAAGGCATCGGTCGGCGTCGCCGAGATCAGGTTGATCGCGCCGCCGGTCGCGTTCCTGCCGTACAGCGCACCTTGCGGGCCGCGCAACACTTCGACGCGCTGCAGGTCGAAGAGGCTCGCGTTCGAGCTCGTCATGTCGGAGATGTAGGCGCCGTCGGTGTACAGCGCG
>VBCQ01000444.1 GCA_005882155.1 Betaproteobacteria bacterium | reverse complement strand
GCCGGTCGTGCGGCTGCGCCACCCGATGATCCCCGACATGCAATTGAGCCTGCGCGTGCTCGACGTGAGCATCGGCGGCTGCGCCCTCTTCCTGCCCGACGACGTGCCGCCGCTCGATCCGGGCGTGCTGATGAACGGCGTGCAGCTCGAGCTCGACGCCGACACCCGGCTGCTGTGCTCATTGCGCTTGCAGCATGTGACCTCGATCAACCCCGATTCGCACGGCGTGCGCCTCGGCTGCGAGATGCTCAACGCCGGCAGCGAAGGCCTGCGCGGCCTGCAGCGCTACATCGACCAAACGCAAAAGCGGCGCAAGCTGATGGCGCTCGAATAGCGCCTCGCGACCGTGCTCCCGGCACGGTGTTTGCTCACCTTCTGGGGGTCCACAGGAGGTCGCATGGACAACTTGCAAGTCATTGAACGTTTTGCAAGCATTGCCGGTGCCGTTCACGACGCCGTCCTCGCCTGCAGCACCGATCACCGCGCCCCCGATGCGCTGAAAGAGCAGCTCGGCGAGCTCGCCCAGCGCGCCGACGAAGTCAAGCAGATGGCCGAGCGGCCCGAAGGCCTCGAAGCCGAAGATCCCGCCCTCCTCTTCGCCGGCATCGACACGCTGAAGTCAATCGCCGACCGCGCCACGCAGATCGGCGATGAAGCCGATGGGCTGGACGGCGCGCTGTGCGATCGCATCCACGAAATGCAAAGCGAGATCGCGCATTTCAGGCGGCAACTGCATGGCCACGAGATGCGGCGAGAGGCACGGCCGGCGATTGGTGGGTGAAGACAACAGCGCCGCGATCAGACCTGCATATTCATGATGTCGCTGTAGGCCTGCACCAGCCGGTTGCGCACTTGCAGCGCGCCTTGGAATCCGATTTGCGCCTTCTGCATCGCGACCATCGTTTGCTCGATGCTGACGTTCGGGTTGTCCAGCTGAACCTCGCGCTGCAGCGCCGCCGCTTCGTGGTGGCTTTCGCTCACCGACTTCAGCGCGTTGGTGAGTGCCTGCTGAAACCCGCCGCCTTCCACCGCTTTGCCCTTCGCGATCGGCATACCGTCGGTGTTGAGACCGGCGCGGGCCACGGCTTGGGCGAAATCGAAGGGCTTGAGGGTGACGTTCATGGCTGCAGCTCCTGCGCCGCGAGGCGTGTTCAGGTGGGCAAATCGTAGCGGGCGAGCGGCCCGGCCATGGAGCGAACTGGGCGTGGTTTGAAGCCCTGTTCGCGCAATAGCGCCCCCTTCAGTTCCGAATAATCGTGCTCAACAAGGGGCTCCTTCACCGGCGCCCTGAACGAACATGAGCACGACGATGGACAACGCAGTCGCAGTGAAGAACCCGAACGCGCTCGCCGATGGCGGCGGCTTCGGTGCGCGCCTGGCGGCGCTGCCGGCGAAGAGCAAGCTGTCGCTCGCCCTCGGCCTCGCCGCCCTCGTCGGCGTGGTGCTCGCGATGACGATGTGGAGCAGCCAGGGCGACTACAAAGTGCTGTACGCCAACCTGTCCGACAAGGACGGCGGCGCGATCATCGCCCAGCTGTCGCAGATGAACGTGCCGTATCGACACGCCGACGGCGGCGCAGCGATCCTCGTACCTGCCGCCAAGGTGCACGACGCGCGACTCAAGCTCGCGTCGCTCGGCCTGCCCAAAGGCTCGGTCGTCGGCTTCGAGCTGATGGACAACTCGCGCTTCGGCCAGACTCAGTTCCAGGAGCGCCTCACCTTCCAGCGCGGCCTCGAAGGCGAGCTCACGCGCTCGATCACCGCGCTCGCCGCGGTGCAGAACGCGCGCGTGCACCTCGCGTTGCCGAACCAGAACGGATTCTTTCGCGAGCAGCAAAAGCCCAGCGCCTCGGTGCTGCTGGCGCTGCACCCGGGGCGCACGCTCGACCGCGCGCAGGTCGCCGGCATCGTCCACCTGGTGTCGAGCAGCGTTCCCGAGATGAACCCGAAAGCAGTCAGCGTGCTCGACCAGACCGGTGCGCTGCTGTCGGCGCCGGCCGAAGGCAATCAAGGCGCCGGCCTCGACGCGCAACAGCTTCAGTACGTGAACCAGATCGAGTCGGGCTACAGCAAGCGCATCTTCGAATTGCTCGAGCCGGTGGTCGGGCGCGAGAACCTGCGCGCGACCGTCACTGCCGACGTCGACTTCTCGCAAAGCGAGGCGACCTCGGAAGAATTCAAGCCGAACCAGGGCAGCGCGGCGGCGAGCACGATCCGCAGTCAGCAGACGACGGAGCAGTCGGGCGGCACGAGCGCGACGCCCAGCGGCGTTCCCGGTGCTGCGTCGAACCAACCGCCGGTGCCGGCGACCGCGCCAATCACCGGTGCGGCGCAGCCGCTGCAGGCCGCGCAAGGCGGCGGCAGCGGCACCAACAACAGCCGGCGCGAAGCGGTGACGAACTACGAGGTCGACAAGACGGTGCGGGTGACGCGCAACGCGATCGGCATCGTCAAGCGCCTGAATGCCGCGGTCGTTGTCAACAACCGCAGCGTGACCGACGCGAAGGGCAAGACGACGCAGGTCGCGTTGTCGGGCGACGAGCTCGAGAAGCTGACGACGCTGGTGCGCGAGAGCATCGGCTTCAACAAGGATCGCGGCGACTCGGTCAAGGTGATCAACGCGCCGTTCAAGATCGAGCCGGTCGCCAACGTCAACGAAGTGGCGTGGTGGAAGCAGCCGCAGTTCATCGACCTGCTGCGCGCCGGCGCGGTGCCGGTCGGCCTTGCGCTGATCGCGCTGCTCGTGTTCTTCGGCGTCGTGCGGCCGGCGCTCAAAGTCGCGCTGTTGCCGCCTCCACCGCAGGCGCCCGGCAGCAACCTGAACACCGTCGTGTCCGACGCCGAGCTGCTGCCGGCACCGACGCGCCTCGAGCCGCCGAAGCTCAGCGAGCAGCTCGTCGGCGCACGCGTGCTCGCCAAGCAGAACCCCGCCGCCGTCGCGAGCATCGTGCGCACCTGGGTCAGCGGCAGCGAAGCCAGTTGAGAACCAAGAACCAACAAACCCATGAGCAGCCTTGACGAACACGGCGTCGAAGACGCAGCGATCCTGATGATGTCGCTCGGCGAGGAAGAAGCCGCCGAGGTGTTCAAGCATCTCGCACCGAAGGAAGTGCAGCGCCTGGGCGAGACGATCGCGAAGATGAAGGCGATCACCACCGAACGCGTCGACAACGTGCTCGAAAAATTCACCGTGCAGGCCGGCGGGCAGAGCCTGCTGGTGTCGGACACCGACGAATACGTGAAAGCGGTGCTGCGCAAGGCGCTCGGCGAAGACAAGGCCAACCTGCTGATCGACCGCATCCTGCAGGGCAGCGACATGAGCGGCGTCGAGAGCCTGAAGTGGATGGATGCGACCTCGGTCGCCGAGCTGCTGCGCAACGAGCATCCGCAGATCGTCGCGGCGATCCTGGTGCATCTCGACTACGACCAGGCGTCGTCGGTGCTGAAGGTGTTCACCGAGCGCCAGCGCAACGAGGTGCTGGTGCGCATCGCGACGCTCGACGGCATCCAGCCGTCGGCGCTGAAGGACTTGAACGAGGTGATGAGCAAGGTGCTGGCCGGCGGCGACAAGCTGCGCAAGGCATCGCTCGGCGGCGTGAAGCCGGCCGCGGAAATCATCAACCTGATGGGAGCGAGCATCGAGACCGCCGTGCTCGACTACATCCGCGAGGCCGACAACGAGCTCGCGCAGAAGATCATGGACAACATGTTCACCTTCGACGATCTGGAGAAGGTCGACGACAAGGGCATCCAGGCGCTGCTGAAGGAAGTGCAGTCCGAGTCGCTCGTCATCGCGCTGAAGGGCGCGACACCCGAGATGCGCGAGAAGGTGTTCAAGAACATGTCGACGCGCGCCGCCGAAACGCTGCGCGAAGACCTCGAGTCGCGCGGCCCGGTGCGCGTCTCCGAAGTCGAGTCGGAGCAAAAGGAAATGCTGAAGATCGTTCGCCGCCTGGCCGACGAAGGCCAGATCGTGCTCGGCGGCGGCGGAGACGATGAGTACCTCTAAGCCGAAGGTGAAAAACGTTCCGCCGCCGGACGGCGCGAAGCCGGCTTCGCCTTACGCGCGCTTCATTCCGCGCGAAGAGCTCGGGGAATTCGCGTCGTGGAGCCCGGGCACGCTGTCGGGCGGTGCGGCGCAGAGCGCGTCAGGCGTGCAGCGTCCCTCGGCCGAGCCCGAAGCACCACCGCCGCCGGATCCCGCGCAGCTCTTGCATGCCGCGCGCCAGGCCGGCTATCAAGACGGCTATCGCGACGGCATGTCCGCGCTCGACGGGTTCAAGCAAAGCTACGCCGCGCAAATCACCGCGCAAGTCGGCGCGCTGACGCAGTCGTTCAGCCGCCAGCTCGACGCGCTGCAGCAGGACATGGCGCGAGCGCTCGCCGTCTCGGCCACGCACCTCGCGCGGCAAATCGTTCGCAGCGAGCTCGCGACGCGACCCGAGCTGGTCAGCGTCGTCGCGCAGGAAGCGCTCGACACCTTGCTGATGAGCGCGCGCCAGATCACCGTGCGTGTGCATCCGGACGACCACGGTTTCGTCGCGCAAGGCGCGGCCGATGTGCTCGCCGCACGCGGCGCGCGATTGCTTTCCGATGCAGCGATTCCGCGCGGCGGCTGCCAGGTCGACTCGGACATCGGCGTCATCGATGCGAGCATCGCCGAGCGCTGGCGCCGCGCCGCAGCCTCCTTGGGTTGCGAAGAGCCGTGGATCGAGGGCAGCAGGACATGATCACCTCGCCGATCGAAGCGCACGCGCTCGCCACCGCCGAGAAGTGGCACCGCTACTTGGCCGACATGCAAAGCTTTTCGGCCGAGCCGGTGCGACTCGAAACGCAAGGCCTGCTGGTTCGCGTCGCC
>VBCQ01000450.1:517-7033 GCA_005882155.1 Betaproteobacteria bacterium | reverse complement strand
ATCACGGTCACGACGAACACAGCGCGGGTTCGCGACTCGCCGAGGCGGTTGCCGGCGTCGAACACATGGCTGTGCTGCCACGCCGAGAGATCGTGGGAATGCGGATGCGGCGTGCTGGTCATGCTGGCGATTCTGCCGACTCGATCTGACCGCGCCGTCGATTCCCACGGTCGCCGCGGGGCTGCACCTAAAATCCCCGGATGTCTGCAGTCAGCTTGAGCCCCCTCACCGCCTTGTCGCCGCTCGACGGCCGCTATGCCGGCAAAGTCGCCGCGCTACGTCCGCTGCTCAGCGAGCTTGGCCTGATGCATCGGCGGGTGCAGGTCGAGGTCGAGTGGTTCATCGCGCTGTCGGATGCCGGCTTCGCCGAGTTCAAGCCGCTGACCGAAGCGGCGCGCGGCTTGCTGCGCGGCCTCGTGACGCGCTTCAGCGAGCTCGACGCGCAGGCGATCTAGGACATCGAGCGCACCACCAATCACGACGTGAAGGCAGTCGAGTATTGGCTCAAGGCGCGCATCGACAGCCACGCCGAGCTGAAGGCGGCCGGCGAGTTCGTCCACTTCGCGTGCACCAGCGAAGACATCAACAACGTGAGCCACGCACTGATGCTGAAGGCCGCGCGCGCCGAGGTGTTGTTGCCGAGCCTGGACAAGATCAGCGCCGCGGTCGTGTCGCTCGCGACCCACCTGGCCGCGGTGCCGATGCTCAGCCGCACTCATGGTCAAACCGCGAGCCCGACGACGGTCGGCAAGGAAGCGGCCAACGTCGCGGCGCGGCTTGCGCATGCGCGCGAAAGAATCGCCGCCGTCAAGCTGCTCGCGAAGATGAACGGCGCCGTCGGCAACTACAACGCGCATCTGGCGGCCTACCCCGATTTCGATTGGGAAGCGTTCAGCCAGCGCGTCGTCGAAAAGCAGCTCGGTCTCGCGTTCAACCCGTACACGATCCAGATCGAGCCGCACGACTACATGGCCGAGCTGTTCGACGCGGTGACGCGGACCAACACGATCCTCATCGACTGGTCGCGCGACCTTTGGGGCTATATCAGTCTCGGCTACTTCAAGCAGCGTACTCAAGCGGGCGAAATCGGCTCGTCGACGATGCCGCACAAGGTCAACCCGATCGACTTCGAGAACGCCGAAGGCAACTTCGGGCTCGCCAACGCGCTGCTCACGCACCTCAGCCAAAAGCTGCCGATCAGCCGCTGGCAGCGCGACCTGACCGACAGCACGGTGCTGCGCAACATGGGCGTGGCGCTCGGCTACTCGGTCCTCGGCTACGACAGCCTGCTGCGCGGCCTCGGCAAGCTCGAGGTCAACAAGGCGGCGCTCGCCGCTGACCTCGATGCCGCATGGGAAGTGCTGGCCGAGCCGATTCAAACGGTGATGCGGCGCTACGGTCTGCCCAACCCTTACGAGCGGCTGAAGGAACTCACGCGCGGCAAGGGCATCACGCGCGACGCGATCCAGCAATTCATCGCGACGCTCGAGATTCCGGCCGCCGAGAAAGAACGTCTGCTGGCGATGACGCCGGGCAACTACACCGGTCTTGCCGATCAGCTCGCACGGCGCATCCGCTGAGAGATGTCCCTAGGCTGAAGCGCCGAGCTAGGGATTCGGCCGGCGCGATTCAAAAGTAAGGTTGACTCATTCCGACACTCGGGGAGTCAACCCATGATCCGCATCTTCTTGTCAACCCTTGCGCGCGCCGCCAGCGCCGCGCTGCTCGCGTTCACTGCCGTCGCCCACGCGGTGACGCTGAACAATTCGTTCGGCGCCCAGCCCTTCCTCGACACCGCACTGGGCGGCACGACCGCAGCGCTGCGACCCGAGCTCGCCGGCGTCGTGCTCGAAGACGTGATCCAGAGCTTTTCGTTCGGCGCGCTGAACATCTCCGGCACGGTGCAGAACCGTGTCGTTCGCGAGAGCGGCACCGGCACACTCGACTTTTATTGGCGCATCTTGGTCGACGCCGGCTCCACCGGCGGCGGCATCGACGCCTTCCGCCTGGGTGACTTCGGCTACAGCTTCCTGACCGACGCCGACTGGCGCATCGACGGGCTGGGCTCGGCGGCACCGCACATCGCACGCTTGTTCAACCCGGCGACACATCCGAGCGGCGACATCAACTTCCTGTTCGAAGATCCGCCGGTGCCGGCCGGCGACGTCGGCTCGCGCTTCTTCTTCCTGCACACCGACGCAACGAATTACGCGAGCACCGCGTTCTACGACCTGCTCGGCGGGCCGAACCAGACGCTGTCGAGCGAGTTCAGCACGTTTGCCCCGGCACCTGCGGTGCCCGAGCCTTCGTCAGTGCTGCTGATGAGCGTCGGCCTCGCGGGCATCGGCGTCGCGGCGCGCCGCCGCATGCGCGGCTAGCGCGAGCGAATCACTCGGCACTCAGGCCGCCCGCGCTGCAGCGCGGGCGGCCCGAACTCGCGCTTGCCGGCAATGCTTCTCGAGCATTCGATACGATATGACCCCGCAAGTGAATGTCCGAATGTGACCCCTCAAGTGGGTGTCGCAGGGCCTGCTCAATACGCGGAAATAGGTACGTTCGTCAACAGTTTCTTACAATCAGCAGCATGAAATTCATCGACATGCTGCAAGGCGCCGAGCGTTCCAACGACTCGCTGCTGTGCGTCGGACTCGATCCCGAGCCCTCGAAGTTTCCCGGCGTGTGGCGCGGCGATGCATCGCGCATCTTCGATTTCTGTGCCGCCATCGTCGACGCCACGAGCGATCTCGTCATCGCGTTCAAGCCGCAGATCGCTTACTTCGCAGCCCACCGTGCCGAGGCGCAGCTCGAGCGGCTGATCGAGCACATCCATCGCGTCGCGCCCGGCGTGCCGGTGATCCTCGATGCGAAGCGCGGCGACATCGGCAGCACTGCCGAGCAGTACGCGCGCGAAGCCTTCGAGCGCTACCAGGCCGACGCGGTCACTCTGTCGCCGTTGATGGGCTTCGATTCGATCGAACCTTACCTGCAGTACCCCGACAAGGGGCTGATCCTGCTGTGCCGGACCTCCAACGCCGGCGGCGCCGATCTGCAGGCGCAGACGCTGGTCTCGGGCGAGCGGGTCTACGAGCACATCGCGCGGCTCGCGCAAGGGCCGTGGAACCGGAGCGGTCAGCTCGGGCTCGTCGTCGGCGCGACGTATCCGGCCGAGATCGAGCGCGTGCGCTCGATTGCGCCGACGCTGCCGCTGTTGATCCCCGGCATCGGTGCGCAAGGCGGCGATGCGCAGGCCACCGTGCGCGCCGGCTGGCGCGAGCAAGGCGGACGCACCACCGCACCGATCATCGTCAGCTCATCGCGCGCCGTGCTGTATGCGAGCGCCGCAGATGATTTCGCTGCCGCCGCGCGCAGCGTCGCATCGGCCACCCGCGATACGCTGCGGCGTGCGCGCGGCAGCTCCTAACCGTGAAGCACCGGGGGCATCTTGCGGCCTTACCCGCGACTCGGTCATGGGCTGCTGTTCGCCGTCGCGGTCGGCACGATTGGCCTCGCGAGCGCGGCTGAATTCACCCTCGGCGACGGCTTGCGCAGCCCCTTGCAAGGGGTTGGCGCGCTGGCGATCTGCATTCTGTGCAGCGTCACGAATCTGCGTTGGGGCGCAGCGCTCGCTGCGCTGTGCAGCATGCAGGTCGGCGCGCTGGCCTTCGCCGAATACGCGGGCTGGACAGTGCCGCCGACGGCCGGCATACCGTTCAATGTTGCGCTGCTGATCAATGCCGGGCTCATCGCCATCGGCCTCGCCGGGGGCGCGCTGCTGACGCAGCTTCTGCAGCGCTTCTTGAGCGCGGCCGCCGAACGCGAGCGCCAATTCAGCGGCCTGCTGAACCTGGCCGTCGACTGGACCTGGGAACTCGACGAGCACTTCCGCTTCACCGAAGTTTCCGACCGCGCGGGCGAGGACGCGCTGGCCTCCCCCGACGACCGGATCGGCCGCACGCCGTGGGAGCTGAGCACGCTCGGCATGGACGAGGACGAGCTCGACGCGCACCGCGCCGACCTCGAGGCGCATGTGCCGTTCCACGACCTGCTCGCGCAGCGCCGCGATGCGCAGGGCCGCATCCGCTACGTCAGCATCAGCGGCCAGCCGAAGTTCGACGCCAAGGGCGTGTTTCGCGGCTACCGCGGCGTTGGCCGCGACATCACGCGCGAGGTCTGGGCCGAGCGCGCGACGGTGTCGAGCGAGACGCGCTACCGCGAGCTGTTTCGCCGCTCGCCGACACCGCTGGTGCTGCATCGCAACGGCTTCGTCGTCGACGCCAACGAGTCGGCAGCGCGCATGTTCGGCTTCGACAGCGCGGCCGAAATGAACGGCTTCGACCTGCGCCTGGCCTATGCGGATGCGGCCTCGCAGGCGCGGGCGCGCGAGCGCATCGGACAACTCGAGAGGATGGCGGTCGGCGAGGGCTTGCCGATCGACGACTTCCAGCTGATCTCGCGCACCGGCCGCCGGCTGATGGTGCAGGCCACCGGCGTGCGCGTGGACACCGTCGACGGGCCGGCGTCGCTGTCGCTGTATTTCGACATCACCGCGCGTGTCAATGCCGAGGCCGCGCTGCGCCGCTCGGAGGCGCTGCTGTCGCATTTGTTCGCGACCAGCCCCGACCTGATCACGGTGACCGAGATGGCCACCGGCCGCTTCGCGATGGTCAACCCGAGCTTCACCCGGCTGCTCGGCTACACCAGCGACGAGGCGGTCGGCCGCACGTCGCGCGAGCTCGGCACTTGGCACCGGCAGCAGGACCGAGATCGCATGGTCCGAACAATCCGCGAAACCGGATCGGCGCACGAGCTGCCGGCGACCTTCGTCGCCAAATCGGGCGCGCTGGTGACGATGCTCGTCTCAGCCGCGCGCTTCGAGATGGACGGCAAGGACTACATGGTGTTCAACGCCCACGACGTCACCGAGAACGAGCGCCGGCGGCTCGAGCACGAGGCGATTCTGCAGAACGCGTCGATCGGCATCGCGTTCAGCCGCGAGCGCTACTTTCAGCACACCAACCCGACCTTCGAGCGCATCTTCGGCTGGGAGCGCGGCAAGCTCGCCGGCCAAGCCACCGTCGTCATCTGGCCGAGCCAGGCCGACTTCGACGCGATGCGCGCCGACGCCGCTCCGGTGCTCGCGCGCGGCGAAGCCTACGAGCTCGAGCGCGAGATGCTGCGTGCCGACGGCAGCCTGTTCTGGTGCCGCATGCGCGGCCAAGCGATCGACCCGGCGTCGCCGAGCAGCGGCGGCACGATCTGGACCGCCGAAGACGTGACGCAGCGGCGCCAAGTCGAGCAGGCGCTGGCCGCGGCGCGCGATGCTGCCGAGGCGGCCAACCGCGCGAAGAGCGCGTTCCTCGCCAACACGAGCCACGAGATCCGCACGCCGCTGAACGGCCTGCTCGGCATGGCGCGGCTGGCGATGCAGCCGGGCCTCGACGAGCAGCGCCGCGAGCGCTATCTGCTGCAGATCTTCGACAGCGCACAGAGCCTGGCCGGCATCATTTCCGACATCCTCGACTTGTCGAAGATCGAGGCCGGCAAGATCACGCTCGAGAGCGTGCCGTTCGCGTTGCGCGACACGCTCGTCGCGGTGCACGACGCGTATTTGTCGATGGCCGAGGCCAAGGGCTTGGAGCTCGTGCTCGCGATCGACGACAGCGTGCCGGCGATGGTTCGCGGCGACCCGGTGCGCTTGCGCCAGATCCTGAGCAACTACATCACCAACGCGCTCAAGTTCACCGAGCGCGGCCGGGTTCGCCTGCATGCGCGCGCGGCCGGCGACGGACGAATGCGCTTCAGCGTGGCCGACACCGGCCCGGGCATCGACGCGGCGACGCAGAAGCGCCTGTTCCTGCCGTTCTCGCAAGCCGACGACTCGACAACGCGCCGCTACGGCGGCACTGGGCTCGGCCTCTCGATCTGCCGCGAGCTTGCGCGGCTGATGGGCGGCGAAGTCGGCGTCGACAGCACGCTCGATCAGGGCAGCGTCTTCTGGGCCGAGCTGCCGCTCGCCACCGCCGACTCGACCGACGCGCAATTGGGCGACGCCGGCGCCGGCGCCGATCAGCTGCGCGGCGCACGCGTGCTGATGGTCGAAGACAACCCGGTCAACATGATGATCGCGGTGGCGATGCTCGAGCAATGGGGAATCGAGGTCACGCAGGCGGTCGACGGCCGCATGGCGCTCGATGCGGTCGACGCGGCACTGCTCGAAGGCCGCCTATTCG
Organism: Betaproteobacteria bacterium; assembly: GCA_005882155.1. Lineage (GTDB taxonomy): Bacteria > Pseudomonadota > Gammaproteobacteria > Burkholderiales > Burkholderiaceae_C > Albitalea. The sequence continues at coordinate 803 of VBCQ01000450.1, read as the reverse complement.
ATGCGGTGCTGATGGACGTGCAGATGCCGCGCATGAGCGGCCACGAAGCGGCTCACGCGCTGCGCCAGCGCTTCGACGCCGCACAGCTGCCGATCATCGCGCTGACCGCCGCCGCACTCGTCTCCGAGCGCGAGCAGGCGCTGGCCAGCGGCATGAACGAGTTCCTCACGAAGCCGATCGATGCGCAGAGGTTGAAAGAAACGCTGACACGGGTGATCGGCGCGTCGCATGGCGAAGCCGGCCTGCGGCCGGCATGACTTACCGCACCGCTCCCCCTGCCCCCTCC
>VBCQ01000450.1:0-479 GCA_005882155.1 Betaproteobacteria bacterium | reverse complement strand
CGGCCGGCTGGCCGGCTCGTCAACCATGCTGGAGGCCCCCTCTCGGAGGGGGCTTGGGGGAGACGTGGGCCTTGCTGGAGCCCCCTCCCGGAGGGGGCGCGGGGGAGCTGTGCATAAAGCCGTTAAGCCGGCCGCAGGCCGGCTTAACGTCTCACACAACCAACGGCAGCTCGCGTAGTCTCTTCCGCGTCAACACAAACAACGCATTCGCGAGCGCTGGCGCGAGCGGCGGGACGCCGGGTTCGCCGACGCCCGATGGCGCACGGGTGCTCGGCACCAAGTGAACTTCGATCTGCGGCGAGTCGGCCATGCGCACGACCGGGTAGCTCGGATAGTTGGTCTGCTGGACGACGCCGCCGACGATGTCGATGCGGCCGTGCAGCGCAGCGCTCAGCCCGAAGATCACCGCGCCTTCGATCTGCTGCGCGACGATGCCCGGGTTGACCACCGTGCCGACGTCGGCGGCGCAGACGACGCGA
>VBCQ01000102.1 GCA_005882155.1 Betaproteobacteria bacterium | reverse complement strand
CGTTGAATTTCACGCTCGACGACAGCATGGCAATGTCGCCGCAAGCCACGCTGTCGGCGTTCCCGCGCGTCGTCGTCGGCGCGCGCATTTCCAAGCAAGGCGTCGCGATGCCGCAAGCCGGCGATCTGCAAGGCATCACGATGCCGGCAGCGGTCGGTGCGCGCGGGTTGAAGGTGGAGATCAACGAGGAGATCGGGAGATAGTAGCCCCCCAGTCGCTGCGCTCCTGCCCCCAAGGGGCGCCGCCTGGCGGACCGGCGAAGCCGGATCCGCGGGCGTAGCTTGATCGGGCGCTTTTCGCTGCGCTCGCTTTGCGCAGACTCGAGCGCTACGAGTAGCTTGATCGGGCGCTTCGCTGCGCTCGCTTTGCGCAGACTCGAGCGCTATGACTAGTGGTCACTAGATCAGCGCCGCCGCGACGATCGGCTTGGCCCAGTCCGGTGTCGCCGACAAATCTTCGGGACCGAGAATTCGCCCGCGCTGCATGTGCAGCAGCAGACGCGGCGACGGCGCGAGCCCGCTGGCGGGATCGGCCTCGGCGCTGTTGTCGTACAGGCGCAAGGCGGCCAGGCTCGGCAGCAGGCGAATGAGATTCAGACGGCTGTGCTCGTAGCGGCGCCGGATGTCCGTCTCGGCAATGTCGTGGCCGCCTCGCCGCACGCGGGCGCGCACCCGCGCGACGTGCAGCTCGGGGCTCGCCAGACCGGCGTACCAGACGTGAACCGCGATGCCTTGCGCTGCGGCCTCTTCGAGCAATCGGGGAATCGTGCTCGCGCCGAGCGTCGTCTCGAACGCAAAGTGCAGACGCTTCGCGATCGCGCGCTCGAGCAGCGCCTTGCCCTGTTGCCACGCTGCGGCATTCGCCTGAGTCTGCTCGAGCCCGTGGTGCGCGGCCATCAATGCGCGCGCCGCCTCGTCGGGGTTGTAGTAGTCGCCGCCGAACGCGCGAAACGCTGCGCCGCCGATGCTGCTCTTGCCGGCGCCGTTGACCCCGGCCAGAACGTAGATGCGCGCTGGCTTGCGCGATGCCACAGCGCGTCAGCGCTTCCTGGCGGCCGCCTTCGCGGCACGACCCAGCTGCGCCGGTGTCGCGTCGAACGCCGCGGCCATGCCCTGGACCGCTTTCGGCGTCTGCATGCGAGCGAGCAAGCTGTCGAACTGCGCGCTCAGATCGTCGAGCGCAGGCGCACGCGACTTGATCAAAGACTCGAACTCGGCGTACGACAGCAGCACCGCCTTCGGCGCATCGTGCTTGGTGATCGCGACGGCACCACCGAGGGCCGCCTGCTCGAAGATGGCGCCGAACTCGTTCTTGAATCGGCTGGCAGCGACGCGTGGAATGTCGACCCACTCGCCCTGGCGGTTGCGGAACGTCATCGCGGACATGCTGAGCCTCCGGAAAATTCAGTGTGGCCATTATAGACAAAATGGCCAATTCGGCGTATTGGGCCTATCGGGCCAACAGAGCCTCAAGCCGCGACGACCGCCCCCTGCGTCAACGGCAGCCAGATCCGAAAAACTGTCCCCTCGCCCGGCGCGCTGCGCACATCGAGCCGGCCGTTGTGCTTCTTGACGATCGAGTACGACAGCGCGAGGCCGAGGCCGGTGCCCTGGCCGACCGGCTTGGTCGTGAAGAAGGGCTCGAAGATGCGTGGCAGGTGCTCGTTCGCGATGCCGCAGCCGGTGTCGGCCACCTCGACCCACACACCGTCGACGTCGGCGCCGGTGGTGATCCGAATCTCGCCGCGCGTCTTGATCGCGTGCGCCGCGTTGATGAACAGGTTCATGAACACCTGGTTCAGCTCCGACGGCAGGCATTCGATCTCGGGCAGCGTGGCGTAGCTCTTGATCACGTCGACCTTGTACTTCAGCTCGTTCCACGCGATGTTCAAGGTGCTGTCGATGCCATGGTGCAAGTCGGCGAACTGCCAGCGGCTTTCACCGACATGCGAGAAGTCCTTCAAGTCCTGCACGATCTTGCGCACCCGCGCGAGGCCGTCGCCGGTTTCGCTGCCGAGGTCGGCGATGTCGCTGCGCAGCGCGTCGAGCGCGACGTCCTGCTTGATGCGGCGGATCGCGGCGAGCTGCTGCGGCGCGGCCGAGCCGATCGCCGCTTCGGCCTCTTCGTAGGCCGCGACGAGCTTGAGCAGGTCGGCCGCGTACTCGCTCAACGTGCCGAGGTTGGCGCTGACGTAGCCGATCGGATTGTTGATCTCGTGCGCGACGCCGGCCGC
>VBCQ01000448.1 GCA_005882155.1 Betaproteobacteria bacterium | reverse complement strand
GTCGGGAGTTCGACTCTTCTCACCGGCACCACCAACAAGGGCTTGGCTTCGGCCAGGCCCTTTGTTTTTGGCTGTCACGTGACGCACCAAGCTGCATAGCGGCCCCAGGTGAGTTGCATCAGCGCCCAGCCCGACCGCAGCGGCGACGACTGGACGCCGCACTGGGACAAGACCTTCCGCCTGATCGAGCAGACCGTGTTCGAGCGCGAAGATATCGCGACTGCCGTGGCGATCCAGCGCGGCCTGCGCAGCGGCGCCAACGAGGGCCTGCGCTGCGGCCTGCTGGAGCATGAGATGCTGCGATTCCACGACAGCATCGACGCCGCGATCGCGGCACATGCCTGCGCGCCCGCTGGTGGGTCAGGCTGAAGGCAGCGTCCATCACGCAGGTGTCGATGGTGGCGATCCGGCCCGAAAGCGCAACCTGCTAAGGCCCGGCGTCGGCGACGAGTGCGGGCGCCACAGTCGGCGTCGCCGTTCGATCGAAATAGCGACCCGGCGTGACGCCGAGCGCGCTGCGGAACATGAGGATGAAGGCCGAGGTGTCCTGGTAGCCGCATCCGAGGGCGGTCGCGGTGACCGACTCGCCGTGCGCCAGCGCCTCGAGCGCCACCATCAAGCGAAGCTGCTGCCGCCACAGGGCGAAGCTGAGGTTCGTTTCCTTCACGAACAGCCGGGCGAGAGTGCGCCGGCTCGCGCCGACGCGTGAGGCCCATCGATCGAGTGTGTCGTTGGCGGCCGGGTCGGCGCGCAGCGCAGCGGTGATCGCGCGCAGGCGCCGATCCTTCGGCTCGGGCAGGTAAAGCGGGCTGTGCGGCAGCGCCGCGACCTGCTCCAGCAAGACCGACAACAAGCGCATGCGCGGCCCGCTTGTCGGGTAGTGCCAGCCGAAGCGCGCGCACTGCAGCAGCAGCTCGCGCACGAGGGGCGTGATCGTCACGGTGCAGCAGCGTTTCGGCAGCGGCTTGCTGTGACGTGCATCCACGTACAGCGTACACAGCGCGAAGCCGCGCGGCGAAAGACCGCGATGCATGAGTCCCGGCGGTACCCACACGCCCCGCTGCGGCAGGACGACCCACATCCCGGTCTCGGTCTCGACACGCAGCACGCCTTCGCTCACGTAGACCAGCTGCCCCAAGACATGCCGGTGCGGCGATCCATCGTAGCTGGCATAGCGCTCGAACAAGGCGAACGCCGGCCGCTTGATCTCGTCGGGATCGATGATGCGATCGCTGTCGAGCCCCTCGCTGCGCTCTTCGCGCATTGTCCGCTTCGCCATATAAGTTGGCACTCTACGTCAAACGGGAAATGGGCGGCCTGCCTATCCTTTTGCTGTCCGCCAATGCGGTCAACCACCAACAGGAGGAAGAGCATGAGTTCGTTTCTGAGCAAGACGTTTGCCATCTTGTCCGCGGTATCGCTGAGTCTGGGCTGCGCGGCGCCGGCCGAGGCCGGCAAGCTCGGCGTGTTCACCTCGGACGCCAACGGCTTCGACACGCACACCTTCTACTACGACGATGGACGCGAGGTGACGCTCATCGACACACAGTTCGTGCCCGCGCTGACGCAAGCGATGGTCGAGCAGGTCAAGAGGGAGACGCACTCGCCGATCACCCGCGTGATCGTCACGCATCCGAACCCGGACAAGTTCAACGGACTGGCCTATCTGCACGCGCTGGGCGTGGAGTCGATCGCCAGCCGCGCGACGGCCGACGCGATGCCGGGGGTGAACGAGTACAAGAAATACTATTTCGTGAACGTCGCGAAGATGTTCACCGACGAGACCTATCCGAAGTTCGAGAACGTGAAGACGACCTTCAGTGGTCAGATGCAGATACGGCTGAAGTCCGGCGAGACGCTGAGTCTGATCGAGCTCAAGAACCCGGGCGTGACGAGCACGCAGGTGGTGGTGCGCATCGACAAGAGCGGCGACCTCATCGTCGGTGACCTCGTGCATCACAAGGCCCACGCCTGGCTCGAAGGCGCCATCGTCAACGGCAAGCCGCATGCCGACCTGGCCAAGTGGGCCGCCGCGGTGGACGAGTTGCCTGCGCTGGCAAAGGGCAAGCCGGCTGCCATGGTGTATGGCGGACGCGGGGACTTCGCCAGCGTCGCACAAGCGGTGCAAGCGCAGCGCCGCTATCTGAGCCGGGCCAACGCGCTGGTGGACGACTACATCGCCAGCCTGGGCCCGCGCAAGAGCGAGCTCAGCGACTCCGCGAATTCGAAGACGCACTACGACGAACTGGAGAGGCGCTTTGCCCGGGCCTTCCCTGACTACGCGCTGCCGTACATGATCAAGTACAGCATCTATGGCTTGATCGACAGTAAGTTGCAGTAGAGCCAGGGTTCAAATGCGAGGCCGTCAGCGGCCTTCGCTCCGCTGGAGGGCCCGGATCTCGTTTTCCACCATTCGGCGTCGGAAGGCGTCGGTGTAGAGGCTCGTGAACGTCACGATGCCGTGGATCGCCAGGCCCAGGCCCCAGCCCATCAGGGGCCACTGGTGCCAGCGCGGATCGCCAGTGAACTGGTTCAGTGCGAGCAAGCCCAGGTTGACGATCACGTAAACGAAGGCATGAATGTAGAAGCCCAGCTTCCGGCCGATACGGCGCCGGGCCCGGGCTTCGAGGGAATCGTGGTCTCGCTTCATCATCTTCTCCTGTACGTGGTGGTAATGGAGCGCATGCTCCCGCGGCCGCTGCTCGTCTGCAACGGCGCTCCGACGAAGTGGCGCTGCCGTTCGCGAAACGCCGTCAATGAGCCGCGAAGTGCGGCCCTTCGACAAGCGTGAGGTAAGGTCGCACCTTCATCGGGAGCCACCATGAAGAAGACCATCGCCACACTCGCGCTCGTCGTCCTCGCGCTGGCCCTCTTGCACTCGAAGGGACTCGGGTGGCGCCCGCGCTGAGTGCCGCGATCAGCTTGGGCGCATGGACTCGCTGATCGCCGCCGCCGCGCGCGCCCTCGCCGGCGGCGATGCCATCGGCGCCCTCAAGCACGTCGCGCTGCGCGACGACCCGCCGGCACTCGCGTTGCGCGGCATCGCGATGGCGCAACTCGGCGAGCACCCACGCGCCCGCGAGCTGCTGCGGCGTGCGGCGCGCGGCTTCGGTACGCATGAAGAGCTGGCGCGTGCACGCTGCGTCGTCGCCGAGGCCGAAGTGGCGCTCGCGATGCGCGACCTCGGCGGCTCACCGCGCGCGCTGGCGACCGCGTCGGCCACGCTCGAGGCGCACGCCGACCATGCCAATGCGCTGCAGGCACGCTTGATCGCGGCGCGCCGGCTCGTGCTGCTCGGCCGTCTCGACGAGGCGGCGGCCGCACTCGCGGGCCTCGATGCGCGCGGGCTGCCGCCGTTGCTGGCGGCGGTTGCCGAGCTGACCGCGGCCGAGCTCGCGCTGCGCTCGCTCGACACCCGCGCGGCGCACTCGGCGCTCGCTCGTGCACACGAGGCAGCCGATCGCGCGCGCGTGCCGGCGCTGCTGGCCGAGGTGGCCGAGGCGCGCGCCGCGCTCGATCGTCCCGCGGCCCGGCGCCTCTTCGCCGACGGCGAGCAGGCGCTGCGCCTCGATGAAGTCGCAGCGTTGCTGGACTCGGGCGAGCTGGTGATCGATGCCTGCCGCCGCGGGTTGCGCGCCGGTGCAACGTGGCTGCCGCTGGCGCGCCGGCCGGTGCTGTTCGCACTGGCGCATGCGCTCGCCGAAGCGTGGCCCGGCGATGTCGATCGGAACGCGCTGATCGCATCCGCGTTCCGCACGCGCCGTCCCGACGAGACCCATCGGGCGCGGCTGCGCGTCGAGCTCGGCCGTTTGCGCGCGCTCGTCGCATCGATGGCGCGCATCGAGGCGACCGCCCGCGGCTTCGTGCTGAAGCCGCATCACGAGCGCGCCGTCATCGTGCTGGCGCCGCCGATCGACGGCGAGCAGGCGTCGCTGGTGGCGCTGCTGTCCGACGGCGCGGCCTGGTCGACCTCGGCGCTCGCACTGGCGCTCGACGCGAGCCAGCGCACCGTCCAGCGTGCGCTCGCCGAGCTCGAGTCCGCGGGTCGCGTGCGTGCGATCGGGCGAGCGCGGGCACGTCGCTGGCTGTCGCCGCCGCTGGCAGGATTCACGACGATCTTGTTACTCCCCGCTGCGCTGCCGTCTGGCTAGAGTTCTCTCACGGCGCCGATCCACGGCGCGATGAAAGGACTCAAGCGATGACCCGCAAGACCCACAAGGATCGGCCCGAGGCACCGGCGCGCGCGGCCGAAATCGTGCGCGAATACGGCCCCTTCGCCGGCGCCGAGAACGTGGCCGGCGTCACTCACGATGGCCACAATGTCTGGGCCGCGACCGGCGCCGCGCTCGTCGCGTTCGACCCCGAAAGCGGCAAGACCATGCGCACGCTGGCTTGCGCCGGCGACGCCGGCACGGCCTTCGACGGCACCTACCTCTACCAGATCGCCGAAGCGCGCATCGACAAGATCGAGCCCGCCACCGGCAACGTCGTCGCGTCGATCCCGGCACCCGGCCACGGCAGCGACTCGGGGCTCGCCTGGGCCGAGGGCAGCCTGTGGGTCGGACAGTACCGCGATCGCAAGATCCACCAGATCGATCCCGCGACCGGCGCGGTCCAACGCACCATCGAGTCGAACCGTTTCGTCACCGGCGTCACCTGGGTCGACGGCGAGCTCTGGCACGGCACTTGGGAAGCCGATGAGAGCGAGATCCGCCGCATCGACCCGCGCAGCGGCGCCGTGCTCGAGCGGCTCGAGATGCCGAGCGGCATCGGCGTGAGCGGCCTCGAGTCCGATGGCGCCGACCTCTTCTATTGCGGCGGCGGAGCGAGCGGAAAAGTCCGCGCCGTGCGGCGCCCGAAAGCTGTCAGATCGTGAACATCACGCACAAGGAGCAGACCATGAACATAGCCCATGCCAACCCGAATACCGTGAACCATCCCGTCGTGTCCAGCGACCGATGGGTTGCCGAGCGCAAGAAGCTGCTGGCGCGCGAAAGGGAGCTGACGCATTTGCGCGACCAGATCGCCCGCGAGCGCCGCGCGCTGCCGTGGGAGCGCATCGACAAGCAGTACGTCTTCGATGCACCCGAAGGGCGGCGCACGCTCGCCGAGCTGTTCGAAGGCCGCAGCCAATTGCTGGTGCAGCACTTCATGTTCGGCCCAGGATGGGAGCAAGGTTGCCCGAGCTGCTCGTACATGGCCGACCACACCGACGGCATGAACGTGCACCTCGCGCATCGCGACATCACGTTCGTCGCCATCTCGCGCGCGCCACTGGCCGAGATCGCGCGCTTTCGCCAGCGCATGGGCTGGCAGTTCAAGTGGGTGTCGTCGTTTGGCAGCGACTTCAACCACGACTTCCACGTCTCGTTCACAGCGGAAGAAAAGGCCAAGGGCGAGGTTGAGTACAACTACGCCGTGCAATCTTTCGAGAGTGAAGAATTGCCCGGCATCAGCGTGTTCTACAAGGACGACGCCCGCCAGGTCTTCCACACCTACTCGACTTACAGGCGCGGTGTCGAGGTGATGATGGGTGCGTACAACATGATGGACCTCACGCCCAAGGGCCGCGACGAGCGAGATGTGC
>VBCQ01000101.1 GCA_005882155.1 Betaproteobacteria bacterium | reverse complement strand
CCACCCGGACGACACCGCACGCGTGCGCCTGTGGGCCGCCGACCGCGACGCGCTGCAAGCACGCCTGTCGCCGGCGCTCGATGAGCCGGTGCCGACTCGGCTCGAGCAAATCGTCTGGACCCATGCGCCGGTCGAAGCGCCGAGCGGCTGGCTGCGCGTCGCGGCGATGGCGGCGCTGTTCGTCTTCGGCGGCGCGCTCGGCGCCGGGCTGATGTGGGGCTGGCAGGACCGCGCGGCAACGTCACGCGCAGCGTCGGGCTGGGTGCAGCGCGCTGCCGTGGCGCACGCCGTCTACGTTCCAGAAGTGCGCCATCCGGTCGAGGTCGGCGTGGTCGGCGCGAACGCGATCGACAGCCGCGCGCAGGAGGAGCACTTGGCGCGTTGGCTCACCAAGCGTCTCGACGTGCCGGTCAAGCTGTTCGACCTGCGCGCGCAGGGCTACGAGCTGGTCGGTGGCCGCTTGCTGCCCGATGCCGCCGGGCCGAGCGCGCAGCTGATGTACCAGCGCATCGGCGAGCCCGCCGCACCACGCGTCACCGTCTACCTGCGCCGCCCCGACAGCGCCACACCGGCCGCATTCCGCTACGAGCGGCAAGGCGAGCTCGGCATGTTCTATTGGGTCGAAGGACCGGCCGGCTATGCGCTCATCGGCGCGCTGCCGCGCGAGCAGTTGCTGGCGATGGCGGAAGCGATTTATCGGCAGGGACAGAATTGAATTGGATTTCCCCTCTGCCCCTGGGAGAGGGAGTCATTCGCTGCGCGCCACGGCCGCTTCGATCTGTTCCTGCACCCGATGGCAGCCTCGCTGGACCAGCGTCACATCGAGCTCGGCTTGTGGCGCGACCGCGCTGGCGACCTCATCGACAGTCGCCGGGTCGGTCATCAGCGCATTCGCGAGCGCCGAGATTGCGCAGATCGCGCGGCGCTGGATCTGCATCGGCAATTGGCGTGTCGTGTTGACGATCACGTGATAGCGCACGCTGTGCACCGCTGCCGGCGCGAGGCCCCAGCTCTCGCACAGCGCGGCACCGAGCGCGTCGTGGCTGACGCCGAATTCCTGGTGCTCGAGGAACAGCAGCTCCTCGTCGTCCTTGGCCGCTTTCAGCAGCGGCCGATAGCTGTCCGGCTTGTGACGGAACAGCACCGCCTTGCCGCACTCTTCGAACAGGCCGGCCGAATGCGAAGCCCATGGGTCCACACTCAGAGCCTGGCCGATGCGCCCCATCAGCAGGCCACGCACCGCTGCGCGCTCCCACACCGGCGCGAGCTCGGGCGCCGGCGGGAACACCGCGCGCAGCCCCATCTCGAAGGTCACCGCCGCGACTTCGCGGGTGCCGAGAAAGGTGATCGCCTGATGCACGCTCTGCACCCGCCCCGACATCCCGTAGAGCGACGAGTTCACCGCCTTCAGCACAGCAGACGCGAGCGCCATATCGCCTTCGATCAGACCGCTCAGCGACTGCAGATTGACATCGTCTTCGGCCAACAGCAGCGACAGCTTGACGAGCGCCTCGGGCTGGGCCGGAATATCGATGTTCAGCGAACGCAGTTGCGGGTCGACGGGCATGACGGCTCCACCGAGGGAAGAGGTTCAAGCATGCTAGCCGCGCCACGCGGCGGCGTCACGGGAAACTGGCACGCCGCAGGGCGGTCTTATTCACCGATAGATTCTTAGCGAAGGCATCGGGCGAGTGAGCGGCGCGATGCCGGCCGACGAATGAAAAAGGGCGCCGGCATGTGGCCGGCGCCCTTCCATTCTGACATCGGCCGACAACTCGGCCTTGCCGTCATTCGCGGCTGCGGGCTCACCCGTTCACCGCGTCACTGTGTCTCCTCAGACCCCCCGCCGTGGGCGGCACCGAAACGGTGTCCACCGCGAGTGGACGAGACTGTAGGCCGCTGCTTCGCGAGCAACATCGGGGGTTTCCCTGCGCGATGCGCTCAGACGGTGGCCGACGGCAGCGACAAGGTGACGCAGGTGCCGACACCCGACGCGCTGCGCACCGCCACGGCGCCGCCATGCAGCTCGGCGATCCGCTTGACGATCGCCAGACCGAGCCCTTTGCCGCCTTCGCCGGTCGCCGGCGCGACGCTTTGCCGGCTCTGAAAGAAGCGGTCGAACAGATGCGGCACGTCGGCCGCGGCAATCCCCGGTCCGGTGTCGCTGACGCTGACCTCGACCTGGCCGTTGTGGGCCCGCGCGGCCAGCGTGATGCGGTCGCCTTCGCGGCTGAACTTCAGCGCGTTGTCGACAAGGTTGGCGACTGCGCGCTCGAACAGCTCGATGTCGAGCGCGGCGAACGGCGGCGGCATTTCAGCCTGCGTGTCGGGTGGATGCTCGGCCTGCAGCGTCACGCCGCGTTGCGCGGCGCGCTGGCCGAAACGCAGCGCGATGTCGTCGAGCAGCTCGCCGGCGTCAAGCACCTCGGTCTGCAGCTTGAATTCGGGCTCGTCGAGCTGCGCCAGGTCGCCGAGCGACTGCACGAGGCGCGCCGCGTTGTGGGTGTTGCGCAAGGCCATCGCGACGAGCGCACGATCATCGTCGCGCTGCGGGTCGCTGGACCAGCGGCTCTCCAGCGTTTCGAGACAAGCCGCGGTCGCGGTCAGCGGCGAGCGCAGGTCGTGCGACAGGTTGCTGACGCCTTCGCGACGGAAGTGGTCGAGCCGGCGCAGCGCGACCCATTGCTTGCGGCAGGTGTCGAGCATCATCTCGAAGGCCGCGGTCAGGCGGCCGAACTCGTCAGGCGTGGGCTGCGGCAGCCGCCGCTCGGGCGCGCCGGGAACGCCTTCTTCGAGCCCGCGCTGCGAGATCGTCGACACCACGTCGGTGAGCTGACGCAGCGGTCGCGTGACCGCGCCGATGATCCACGCCGCGAGCAGCGTCGCGAGCACGACCACGCCGACGATCGCCGCGAGCGCGGGCTTCGCAAAGGTATTGCCCACCGCCTGCAGCCGGCCCTCCGACAGCACCGGGTGGTGGCAGACGAGGTAGAGGTAGCCGGCGACCGACGCGTCGTTGCGGATCACCGCGCGGCGCACCGGCTTGGCGGCGATGACGGCGTTGGCGTCCATGCGCTCGGGGTCGTCGCCCATCACGTAGGGCATCCGCGAGCGGCCGACCGCCTGCTGCACCGGCCGCAGCGCGACCTTGAAGCCGGGCGGCAGCTTGGCTTCGCCCGACGATGCGAGCACCGTGCCGTCTGACGCGAGCAGGTAGAGCTGCGTGTCGGGCTCGAACAGCACGAGGTTGCGCAGAAAGCCGACGAACTCGTCGGGATGCCGCTCGCGCAGCTCGAAGATGTCGCCGTACATCGCGGCGACGCGGCCGAGGAACGCGTCGGCACGCTGGTAGGTCGTCTCGTGCTCGAAGCGCTGGAACGCGAACAGCACGGTCGCGACGACGCCGAGCGCGGTTAACGCGCCGGTGATGAAGATCGTGAGGGCGATCTTGAGGCGGACGGTCATCGGCTCACGCCCTTCGGTCTCGCCAACCCTTCGACAGGCTCAGGGCGAACGGAGTTTGGCGGGAGTTGGGACACGCGAACCAACACCAAGACATCACCTCGGCGCTTCGCGCATCTTGTACCCCGCCCCGCGCACCGTGAGGATCAGCTGCGGGCGCATCGGGTCGCTCTCGAGCTTGGCGCGCAGCCGGTTGATGTGCGTCGTCACGGTGTGCTCGTAGCCGTCGTGGGTGTAGCCCCAAACGGCATTGAGCAGCTGGCCGCGCGAGAACACATGGCCGGGGTGCTGGGCGAAGTGCAGCAGCAAGTCGAATTCGAGCGCGGTGAAGTCGAGCGCTTCGCCGCGATAGCGCACCTGCCGCTTGGCCGGCAGGATCTCGAGGTCGCCGTTGCGCAGCGTGCTCGGCTGGGCTTGCGCGTTGGCCTGCGCGGCGCGCAGCAGGTCGGCGCGGCGCAGCAGCGCCTTCACCCGCGCCAACAGCTCGGCGAGCGAGAACGGCTTGGTCAGGTAGTCGTCGGCGCCGAGCTCGAGGCCGAGCACGCGATCGAGCTCGGTCGACTTCGCGGTCAGCATCAGGATCGGCGTGCTGCGCCCGCGCGCACGCAGCGCCTTGCAGACTTCGAGCCCGTCGAGCCCCGGCATCATCAGGTCGAGGATCAAGAGGTCGCTCGCGTGTTCGTTCTGGCTCGCCAGCGCCGCCAAGCCATCGGCCACCGCGATGACCTCGTAGCCTGCGTTGCGCAGGTTCATCACGATCAGGTCGCGAATGTCGGCCTGATCTTCGGCGACGAGGATGGTCGAGGAAGGCATGGAGGGATTGTCGTTTCGGCCAGGCGCTTCTTACGCAAATGTGATCTTCCTGTGATGTTCGGCGATTTTGGCGCGAGCTGCGGCGCCGAAAGTTCATCCCATCGCAACGCCCGCCAGGAAGACACAAATGAACAGCGCCGCCGCAGCCTCCTCGTTCCAAGCCGCGTTCCACCCCGCCGTCGCCGGCTCGGTGTCATGGCGCGAGATGGTGTCGCACCGCAGCTACCTGGTCCGCTTCGCGCAGCGCAAGCTGCACGACCCGATGCTCGCCGAAGACGTGGTCCACGACGTGTTCGAAGCGGTGATCTCGGGCCGCGCCGCGTTCGCCGGCCGCTCTGCCCTGCGCTCGTGGCTGACCGCGATCCTGAAGAACAAGATCGTCGATCTCGTGCGCCAGCGCGTCGGCACCGACAGCCTCGACGACGAGCACGACGGCGAAGGCGCGCTCGCGATCGAGTGCCCGCAAGCGCGTCCCGACGAGCTCGCCGAGCATCGTGAGTTCCTCGCCCACACTCTCGCGCGAATCGACGCCCTGCCGGCCGGGTTGCGCGACGTGATGCACTTGCGCGTGCTGCAGGACCAAGGCACCGACGAGGTTTGCCGCAGGCTCGCGATCAGCGAGGAAAACCTGTTCGTGCGGCTGCATCGGGCGCGCAAGCAGCTGCTGTCCTAACGAGTTCGCACGCGCCGCGCACGTCGTTTGCTCTGCGAACGATGCGGGCCCGAATACTTCGTCACGGCCCCACTCAAACTGGGGATCGCGACTTGGTGCAAAACCGCCAGAATCAACTTGTGCCCTGCGTTTCGCGGGCATCCATTGCGTCTGTGTGAGTCGAGGCCTGTCGTGCGCACCTCTGTCGACACAAGCAAGCCCTGGTGGCGGCGAGCCTGGCTCGTCCGCGTCGCGTTGTTGGGCCTCTTGATGCTGCTCGCCGCCCAGCTCGTCGCCTGGGAATTGCGCACCTCGACGCTGCAGGCGCGCTACCTCGCGGCATTTGCGAAGAAGCTGAGCTTCCGCGTTGAGCCGGGTGCCAGCCCGGCGATCCATTTCCCGCAAGCCGGTCCGTTCGACGAGCGCCTCGGCTACGACCGCATCGGCGACTTCGCCGAAGGCTTGCGCGAGTCCGGCTACGCGATCGCCGCCCAAGCCCGCCAGTCACCGGCGCTGCTCGACTTTACCGGGCGCGGCTATTTCGCGCCGTATCACGAAAAGACGCAGACCGGCCTGCGCGTGCTCGACTGCCGCGACGCGCCGCTGTTCGGCGCGCGCTATCCGCAACGCGGCTACGCCGACTTCGACGCGGTGCCGCCGCTGGTGCTCGACACGCTGTCGTTCATCGAGAACCGCGAGCTGCTCGCGGTGCGCGAGCCGAAGCACAACCCGGTCGTCGAGCTGCCGCGCCTCGCCAAGGCCGCGATCAACCGCGCGATCAGCGTCGTCGACCCCGACTACCCGAGCGCCGGCGGCAGCACGCTCGCCACGCAGATCGAGAAGTACCGCCACTCGCCCGAAGGCCGCACCGCGTCGTCGCCGGAGAAGCTGCGCCAGATGGTGTCGGCCTCGGTGCGCGCCTACCTCGACGGCGAAGAGACGCTGCACACGCGCCAGCGCATCATTGCCGACTACATCAACAGCGTGCCGCTGGGCGCCTTCCCCGGCTACGGCGAGGTCAACGGCATCGCCGACGGCCTGGCGACCTGGTACGGCGCCGACTTCGACGCCGTCAATCGGCTGCTGCGCCGGCCGCAGGCCGACGGCGCCGCGCTGGCGCCGCAGGCGCGCGCCTACCGCGAAGTGCTGAGCCTGATGATCGCGCAGCGCCGGCCGTCGTACTACTTCGGCAGCGGGCAGGAGCAGCTCGGGCATCTGACCGACAGCTATCTGCGTCTGCTCGGCGAGGCCGGCGTGATCACGGCTGCGCTGCGCGATGCCGCGCTGCAGGCGCGGCCGCTCGTGCGTCAAGAAGGCGAGCGCGCGCGCGGTGAGGATTACACGACACGCAAGGCGGCAACCCTCGTGCGCACCCAGCTCGCGTCGCTGCTCGACACGCCGCGGCTGTACGACCTCGACCGGCTCGACCTGCGGGTGGCGAGCAGCATCGATGCACCGCTGCAGAACGCCGTCACCGACCTGCTGCGCCGGCTGCGCGACCCGGCGGCGGCGAAAGCCGCCGGCCTGGTCGGCCCCCATCTGCTCGAGCGCGGCGACCCGTCCAAGCTGTTCTACAGCTTCACGCTCTACGAGGCCACCGAGGACGGCAACCGCTTGCGCGTGCAGGCCGACAACCTCGACCAGCCGTTCGACATCAATGCCGGCGCGAAGCTCGAGCTCGGCTCGACGGCCAAGCTGCGCACGCTCGTCAGCTACCTCGAGATCATCGCCGAGCTGCACCAGCGCTACGTCGGCATGAGCCCGGCCGCGCTGCGCAAGGTCGAGGTCGATCGGCGCGATCACCTGACGCGCTGGGCGATCGACCAGTTGCTGCACAGCAAGGACAGGAGCCTCTCGCCGATGCTCGCTGCGGCGATGGAGCGGCGCTATTCGGCCAGTCCCGGCGAGGCATTCTTCACCGGCGGCGGCGTCCACAGCTTCGAGAACTTCGAGCGCGAAGACAACCACCGCCAGCCGACGGTCAGCGAGGCCTTGCAGGGCTCGATCAACCTCGCCTTCATTCGCCTGATGCGCGACGTCGTCTATCACCACATGTACGGCGAGCCGGCGGCTGCAGCGCGAATCCTCGACGACCCGGCGAACCCGCAGCGCGCGGTGCTGCTGGCGCGCTTTGCCGAGCGCGAGGGCAATACCTTCATCCGCCAGTTCTATCGCAAGTACCACGGCAAGACGCCAGCGCAGATGCTCGAGATGCTGTCAGCGAGCGCGCGCGCGACGCCCGAGGGGCAAGCGGTGGTCTACCGCACGCTGGTGCCCGACGGCGACATCGCCGGATTCAGCGAATTCGTGCACCGTCATGCGCCGATCAAGGCAGCGAAGCCGATCGCAGCCAAGGCGATCAAGGCCACGCCTGTCGCGCTCGTGCAGCCCGCTGCGGCGAAAGGCAAGCCGGCGAAGGGCAGCGCCAAAGCGCCGGTCAAGAAGGCCGCGCCGGCGCAGAAAAAGCACGCCGGGGCATTACAGCCTTGCCGATCGGGCTTATCTGGCGCATGTGCATCCGCTCGAGCTGTGGGTCGCGAGCCATCTGCGCGAGAACCCGAATGCGAGCTTGCTGGCGCTCGTCGAGAGCAGCCGCGCTGCACGGCAGGACGGCTATGCGTGGCTGTTCCAGCCGCGCATGCGCGGCGCGCAAGACACGCGCATCGCGTCGCTGCTCGAGGTCGATGCGTTCGCGCGAATCCATCGCTCGTGGCAGCGCCTGGGTTATCCGTTCGAGTACCTCGTGCCGTCGTACGCGACCGCGATCGGCAGCTCGGGCGACCGCCCGGCCGCGCTCGCCGAGCTGATGGGCATCATCGTCAATGACGGGCTGCGCCTGCCGACGGTGCGTATCGAAGAGCTGCAGTTCGCCGACGCGACACCGTATGCGACGCTGCTGCGCCGCGCGCCGCCCGAAGCCGAGCGCGTGCTGGCGCCGGAAATCGCCGCGACGCTGAAGCGCGCGCTGACGCAAGTCGTCGCCAAGGGCACGGCACGGCGCGTTCACGGCGCGCTCGACGGGCCCGACGGCAGCAAGATCGCGATCGGCGGCAAGACCGGCACCGGCGACAACCGCATCGGCACTTACAGCGCGCGCGGCCAGCGCATCGAGTCGCGCGTGGTGAGCCGCACCGCCACCTTCGTGTTCTTCATCGGCGCGCGCCACTTCGGCACCGTGACGGCCTACGTGCCGGGCGTCGAGGCCGAGGCCTATCGCTTCACCAGCGCGTTGCCGGTGCAAATCCTGAAGACGCTGGCGCCGACGCTGCGCCCGCTCGTCGCGGCATCGAGCGACAGCGCCAATGCGGTTGCCTGCAAGCGCGTGAGCCCGGACCCGAACATCGCGCATGCCGACACGACCAGCGCCGCGATGGGCCATGCGGTGGCGTTGAAAACGCCGTTCGGCCTGCAGCCAACCACCCCGCGGCCCGAGGTCTTCGAGCCCGACGACGACGGCCTCGAATGGGCCGTGAGCGCCGAGCGCACGCCTGTGGGACAGCGCTGACAAGCGGACGGGCGCTCACCTGATTCTGCGGCGATCGGTCCATCGCTAGGCTGGGTCTCGGGTCCTGTCGGACCATCAACCCACACGGAGATCATCATGCTTTACACGATCGCAGTGTTGCTTCTCATCTTGTGGCTGCTCGGCTTGGTGTCCTCGTACACGCTTGGCGGCTTCATCCACATCTTGCTGGTCGTCGCCCTCGTCGTCTTCCTGTTCCAGTTGCTGAGCGGCCGTCGCGGTCCATAGCGGCGCGCTCGACGCGCCAAGGCACAGGGCTTGCCCATTCATCAATTGACGTTCAGACGGAGGACGACTGTCATGGCGGACACGGTTTCGGGGATCGACTCGCAACGGCCGCGCGCTGCGGCTTCGCAAGACGGCCTGGTTCGATGCCGCTTGACAGCGGAACAATTGAAGGCCGCGGCGCGCGTCGTGCGCGACCACATCGACCGATTCGAGGCACGCCGTCAAGCCCTGCCCAAGCCCACAGAGAGAAGCGGCCGACGCTCCGACGTTTGACCGCTTCTTGTAAAGCCCACTGTAGAAACGACACGCTCACGCGCGGTCCATCGATGCCTTAGAACAGAATTTGAAACAAAAGGCCAGCCGTCAGCGAATGCGATTTGCGACTCGGCCCATCTGGCGTAAATTCAATTTGTCGGATGAGCCTCTGATGAACCCATCTACTGACACAAGAGCACGCTGGATCGCCGCGGCGAGCTTGCTCAGCGCGCTCGTGCTGTTGCACCACCACGCCGCACTGCCTGACGCGTCAGCCAAGCCGGCGCCACAGCGCGTGAGCGCGGCGCGCATCATCGACGCGGCCGCGCACACTGCAGCAGCAGCAACGATCGGGCAGCGCAAGCACGCGAGCTTCGGCCGCGTTCGGGCGTCGCACGACGCACACGAAGTGGCCGACTGGGTCATCAGCGCGAACGACAGCCGCGGCTTGCCATTCGTCATCATCGACAAGCGCAATGCGAAGCTCTTCGTGTTCGACGGCAATGGCCGACTGCAGGGAGCGGCACCGGTTCTGCTCGGCCTCGCGCTCGGCGACGACACGGTGCCGGGCATCGGCGATCGCAAGCTCGCCGACGTCCGCCCCGATGAGCGCACGACGCCAGCCGGCCGCTTCGTCGCCGAGATGGGCCGCAATGCGCGCGGCGAAGACGTCGTCTGGGTCGACTACGACGCTGCCGTTTCGATGCACCGCGTGCTGACGACCAACCCGGCCGAGCGGCGACTGCAGCGGCTCGCGACGCCGAGCGTCGCCGACAACCGAATTTCGTATGGCTGCATCAACGTGCCGGTACGTTTTTTCAACACGCAGATCAGCCCGTTGTTTGCGAAGACGAATGCCGTCGTCTACGTGCTGCCCGAGACGCGCTCGACACGCGAAGTGTTCGGCGCGCAGGTCAGCGCCGACGATGCGCCGCCGGCGCTCGCCAAGCACAGCGGCCACACGCGCGTCGCGCTCGCGACGCCGCCGGCCGAGCACTGAGCGAATCGCGCCGCGACAAAAAAAGAACGGGCCCGCGGGCCCGTTCTCTCATTGCTGCGCCTCAGTTGCGGTCGCTGCGCGCGGCGCGTGCGCTCTTGCTTGACGTCGCGCTCGTGTCGGTGCTGTACGTGCTCGACGTGGAGCTGCCTGTGCTCGGCGAAGCGCTCGTCGTGCTGCTGCTGCTCGGCGAAGCGCTGGTGTCGGTCGTCGTCGTCGTTGTCGTCGTCGAGGACGATGGGCTCGTCGTTGTCGATGATGGGCTCATCGTCGACGAGCTGCCCTGCGTGCTGGTGTCGGTGCTGGTGCTGCTCGGGGTGGTGGTTGTGGTCGTGCTCGAGCTCGTGCTCGGGCTCGTCGATGTTTGCGCATAGGCAATACCGAGCGCGGTCACCAGCGCGGTAGCAGCCGCAGCTGCGGTCCAGCGGGTTGACTGTTTCGTCATGACTTAATCTCCTGTAGCAGATTGAAAGTGAAGGTCTCGATCGGTAGCACGCATCGGCGCGCCGCCGTTCCACGCAAAGCGATGGCTCGTTGAGAGTGGCAAGGCGCGTGCCTTGCCGCGCGTGTCGCGAAGCTTGTAGACCTTGCGCGGGTCTAGCGCGGATGCGCGATGCGTCGACGTCAGGGCTTGCGCGTCGGAACGCTGATGACGAAGGCTTTGACTTCTCTGTCCTGCGCCATCTTTTGCGCCGCGAGGTCCGCCGTGTCGCGCGACGACGGCGTGTAAGACGGCCCGGTGATCACGCGCACGACTTCCAGCGAGCTCGATGGCGCGCTCGCCGCCGCGACGGCGGGAATGCCGAGGCAGCGCTCGACTTGATCGACCCGGGCACGCGCCAGTCCGCTGTTCGATTCAAATCGCGCACGCAAGGGCGGCGACAGCGCGCTGCGATCGGTGCTGCCGACCAGCAGCACCACCGCACCCTGCTGGCGTTCGCGCGCCAACGAGATGCCGGCCTTGATGCCGGCGAGCGCCTTCGAATTCGGCTCGGCGTCGCACTCGAAGCGCTCGCCGCCAGGGTCGAATCCGCCGAACCGTTCGGCGGCGAGCAGCCCGGGCTCAGCGCCGCGCGCGATCTTGAGCAGCGACTCGACGCGCAGCTCGATCCGATCGGCGAGCTTGGCTTCGAACTTGGGGTCGACGTGGAACGACAGCGGGATCGAGAGGCCGGACAGCAAGCTGACGCCGATGCCGCCCGCCACGGCCGCGCCGCCTGCGAGCCTGTGGCCGAGCGCAAGGGCCGCAACGCCCGCGCCGACGAGCGCCAGGCCGATCCACATCGCGGCCCAGTGCCGGGTCTGCATCCGCGCCGTGCCGTCCAGCGTCACGCCGTCCGATGATCCCGACGCCGGGACACTCACAGCGACGGCTGACGCAGGCGTGGCAGGCGTCGGCGCGATCCATTGGCAACAGACTTGCGCTGACGCTTCCGGCGGCTTGCCGACGCTGTCGAAGTAGACCCACCAGGCGCGAAGCGCCGCCAATGCAAACAAGAGTGCGAACGCGTAGGCGAGAGCCGGCATCCAGTGGCGGTGTCGCCCTTCGCGCCAGCCCCTCCATTTCGACTTGTCGGCGCCTTCTTCCAGCGCAATGCGACGCGAAATGCCGAAATCCTTGTCCTGTCCATTGTGGTCCTTGAACTTGACGCCATCGCCGAACACGAGGTTCTTCTCGGCGTCGATCAAGACGTCCATCGCCGCGATGTAGAGCTGGCGGTTGCGCGCGTCGAGCAGCGAGAACACCAGCGCCACCATCGTCGCGGCGGTGCCGACCACCGCGGCTTCGAGCAACAGCTTCTTCTCGATCGCGCCGACCAGTGCAGTGGCGAGGATGCCCAGGCCGACAAGCATGAAGTTGAACATCTTGGTGCGCTGCTCGGCATGGAAGTTGAACCATTTCCACGCGTAGTCGAAGCGCAATTTCTGCAGCTCAGTCGGCTCCTTCGACAGCGGCGACGGCGGCGGAGCTGGCGTCGGCAGTGGCGTGTCGTCGTCCATCGTGAATCCTCCCCTCGGCTTGCTATCCGTCCGTCGTCAGCGCCTCGGCGATGGCGTCGACGCTGTCGACCATGTGAATGCCCGAGCTGCCGCTCGGCAGCCCCCAGCCATACGACACGCCGAGAAACTCGACACCGGCGGCGCGCGCTGCGGCGGCGTCTGCCGGCTGGTCACCGACAAAAACACATTGGCCGGCGGCCAGTCCCAGCACGCGTGCGCCTTCGCTCAGGCACCACGCCTTGCTCTTGGCCTCGGGGCTGCGGTCGAAGTAGAAGAGGCAGCGCGGATCGAAGTGGCGCATCGCCGCGCCGAGTGCCGGCTCGACGTTGGCCGCGGTGTTCGACGTGACCAGCCCGAGCGTGTAGCCCGCATCGTGCAGCCGCTGCAGCATCGCGTCGACGCCAGGAAACGGCGCAGGACGATAGCGCTGCATGAACTCGTGCTCGTAGTCGGCCACCGCGCGAACCGCGAGCGCGCTCGGAAAGCCGAGCGCCAGAAAGAAGTCCAGCATCGGGCTCACTCGCACGCCGCTCGCGACCATCTGCCGAAACGCGTCGACGTCGGGAATCCGCAGCGCATGCAGACCATACTCGCGCGCCTTGTCGCGGCAAATCTGCAAGTGCTGCGGCAGCGAATCGAGCAGCACCCCATCGACATCCAGGAACACGGCCTGCAAGTCAGCCCGCTTCACGCCCATCCGCCACCTCCGATCGACCCGGGATCGATTGTCTGCCGGAAATATTTCTTCGCCGGAGAATCCGTTGCGACATTTCGGCCCTCTTTGTCTGCGAGAACGGGCGCGGCTCGTTCCGCTTCATCGATGGCTTGAAAGGAATTCGTGATGTTTTATCGGAAGAACGTCGGCGCCAAGGAACGCGTGGCGCGGCTGGTCGGCGGCGGCCTGATGCTGCTGTGCGGACTGGTCGCCTTCCACGCGTCGCCACTGGGCATCTTGCTCGCGGTCTCGGGGGTCGTCAGCGCCGGCACCGGCCTGATCGGCTTCTGCCCGGCCTGCGCGATGGCCGGGCGCAAGCCGCTGTGAGCATGCAGATTCACACCGAAGTCTGGGCCGCCGCGCAAACCGGCGATCGCGCGGCGCTGCAGGTCCTGCTCACGCAGTTGCGGCCCGACATCCGCCGCTATGCGCGGTTTCAATGTCATCGCGCATCGGTCATCGACGACGTCGTGCAAGAGGCCTTGATCGTCGTCTACCGTCGCATCGGCACGGTGCGCAACGTGGCGACGCTCGGCGTCTGGCTGGGCCGTGTCGTCGCTCGGCTGTGCGCGCTGCCGGCGCTGACGCTGATGCGCGGGGTCGAGGAACTGAGCAGCATCGAAGAGTCGGCGCACTTCGCTCGGATGCCGGTCGACGACCTTCGCATCGACCTCACGCGCGCGCTCGAATCCTTGCCCGCCACGCATCGCCAGATCATTTTGCTGCGCGATTTCGAAGAGCTGACGATCGGCGAAATTGCCGATCGTCTGAACATCACGCGCGAAGCGGCGAAGAGCCGGCTGCACCGCGCCCGCCTGTTGGTGCGCGAGTACTTGATGCCCGCGAACCGTGGCGACGACGATGTTCAGGCGTAGTGCGCGAGGCCTGTTCGCGAGCGAAAGCCTGCTGGCCCATGTCGCGCGCGGCACGCTCGCGATCGCGTTACTGGCGTGGGCGATTCGGCACCAGGGCGCGGACCCCGGCCTGGCCTTGCTCGCCGGAGTCGGGGCGCTGATCGCATTCCGCGGTTGCCCGATCTGCTGGACGGTGGGCTTGTTCGAAACGCTGGCGCAGAAGCTGCAACGATAAGAATTTATGGCGCGTCGGGGTACAGACCGTGCACTCGCGCGAACAAGCGGGTGAGGCCGAGCAGCGCGTCGATGTTCGGGGTGGCGATCCGCAGGCGTTGCCCGATCTCCTGCACCGCGGCGACGATCGCGTCGAGCTCGATCGCGCGGCCGGCTTCGACGTCTTGCAGCATCGAGGTCTTGATGGCCCCAAGCTTGGCGGTGATCGCGTGGCGGTCCTCGGGGCCTTGCTCGATGGCGCAACCGATCAGCGCGCCGATCGCGGCCGCTTCGCGCATCGCCGCCGAGCAGAACGCGCGCACCAGCGGGTCGCCGAGCATGCGATCCATCGTCGCGCCGGTGATCGCCGACACCGGGTTCATCGTCAGGTTGCCCCACAGCTTGTACCAAATGTCGTAGCGCACGCGGCTCGAATGGGTGACGTCGAAACCGGCGTGCGCGAGCAGGTCGGCGACACGCTGCACGCGATCGCTTTGCCCGCCTGCGGGCTCGCCGACGATGAGGCCTTGGCCCATCTTGTGGAGCACCAGCCCCGGCTCGGGCGACGCGCATCCGGCATGGACGACGCAGCCGACGACGTGATGGATG
Source organism: Betaproteobacteria bacterium (assembly GCA_005882155.1). Taxonomy (GTDB): domain Bacteria; phylum Pseudomonadota; class Gammaproteobacteria; order Burkholderiales; family Burkholderiaceae_C; genus Albitalea. Next base: position 17,300 of record VBCQ01000101.1, on the reverse strand, counting down.
GGGATCGCCGCGGCAATCGTGCCGAGCGCATCGACGCTGCGCAGCGGCTCGCTGCCGAGCGCGGCGACACCGTCGCCGAACCACCACGGCACGCCGTTCATCGCCGGCAGCACGATCGTGTCGGGGCCGAGCAAGGGCCCGATCGCTAGCGCCACTGCCGGCAATGCCGGGCTCTTGACGGCGATGACGACGAGGTCCTGCACGCCGAGCTCGCTCGCGCGCTCGACCGCTCGCGCCGACGAGCGCACGAGCTCTGCGCCCTGCTGCAAGCGCCAGCCATGCTCGCGCAGCGCGGCGAGCGTCGCGCCGCGCGCGATCGCGCTGACTTGCGCGCGTCCCGCCAGCGCGAGCCGGATGCCGATGAAGCCGCCGATCGCACCGGCGCCGACGATGCAGACCTTCATGTGGGCTCCTTGCGCGATGCTTGGCGGTAGTTCTGCTTCAGCCGCTCGGGCACGCGATCGTCGCAGCCGAGCGCGATGCGGCGCACCTCGTCGCTGTCGGTCGGCGCATGGCCGACGCCGAGCGCCGACGCGCGCGGCGCGGGAACCGCGACCACGTTGCCGGCGAGCCGCCCGAGTCCGGTCACTTCGCACTCGACGACATCGCCCGGGTCGAGCGAGCGCGAGTGGCCTGGCGTGCCGGTGAGGATCACGTCGCCGGCGAGCAGCGTGATGTGGCGCGCGATGTCGGCGACGAGGTAATGCGGCCCCCAGATCATCTCGTCACCGACCTGCGCCTCCTGCACGACGCGGCCGTTGCGATAGGTGCGCAGCGTCTGCTCGAAGATATTGACGCCGCGAACGATGCCGGGCCCGATCGGCAGCAGCGTGTCGGCGCCTTTGACGCGCAGCATCGATCCCTGGTCGGTGTCGCGAAAGTCCTGCAGCCCCATGTCGAGCGCGGGGCAGAAGCCGGCGATGTGCTCCCACGCCTCGTCGGGCGTCACATTGCGGCAGGTCGTGCCGATGACGAGCGCGATCTCGCCTTCGTAGTTGAGGTAGCGGCAATCGATCGGCTTCACGATTTGCCCGCCGTGACCGTTCAACGCCGTGGTCGGCTTGGTGAAATAGGTCGGCGCAGCGGTCGGCCGCGGTTGGTTGCGCGTCTCGATGCAGCGCGAGCTGTAGGCGATGTGCACTGCGATGATCTTGCTCGGCGTGACCGGCGGAAGATGCGGCAGGCGGCTCGGATCGATGACGCGGCCGTCGTCGAGGCGAAGCTGGCCTTGCTCGGCACCGTCTTCGACGATCGTGCCCCACAACGCGCTGCCGCCGATCAGCACGCGCCGCCGCTCGACGCGCGGACCGCGCAGCACGGCCGGTAATTCATTGAACGGAAACTCGAAGCTCGTCGTCATCGCGGCGCCTCAAACATCGAACCAGACATGAATGTTGCCGGTGCCGCGCGCGTTCTCGTAGTCCGACATCGGCGTTCCCTTCGCACGACAGTCGCGGCCGCCGAGTGCGCCGAGCATCTGCAAATAATGTGCGCCGGCCGCTTCCCAGTAGACCGGCCGGTAAGTCGAATCCCAGTCGTCGACGATGCGGTCGTGCCGGCCCTCGGCCATCAGCGCGATCGCTTGCTTGTCGAGCTCGACATTGCGGCGGCTCGACACGTTGTCTTCATGAAAGATTCGCGGATGCGCCGGCACCCAGTCGATCGCATTGAACCTGTGGCTCAGCGCACCCGACGCGAGCAGCAAGACGCGCCGGCCGCTGCGCGCAATCGCTTCGCCGATCACCGCGCCCGATTGCAAGAAATGCTCGCTGCGGCAGTTCTGGCACGAGCTGACGCTGACCACCGGTTGCGCGAGGCGCAGCTTGTGGACGACGTTGATCGTCGGGTAGTGGCGCGCGAGGGCCGGATGATTGATCGCGCGCGACGCCACCTTGCGCTCGCGCGCCACCGCCTCGACCGCATAAGCGAGCTCGGGACAGCCGTCGTAGTCGTATGGCACGCCGTGCAGGTACCACGGCATCTCGTCGGACACGTACATGCCCGCGTAATGTTGGCCGGCGTCGACGAGGTGGTAGCCGGTCGTGAACCAATGGGTGTCGAAGATCAGCACCACATCGGGCTGCGCCGCCGCGATGCGCGCGCGCAGCCGCTCGTAGCCGGCGATCAAGTCCGAGTCCGCACCGGCGCCCATCAGCACGCGGAACTCCTCGCATTGCATCAGCCCCGGGTGATGCGACACGATGGCCGCGCCGACGATTTGGCCCATGTCGCGCTCCCTCCTATCGTTGACTGAAGCTCGCGCGAAACGGCCGCTTCGGCACGATCACGTCCTTCACGTCGCAGAAAAAATCGAAGCTCCAGTCGCCGCCTTCGCGGCCGATCCCCGATCGCTTGATGCCGCCGAACGGCGCGGCCAGATCGCGGATGCCGAAGCTGTTGACCCAGACGAAGCCGCTGCACACGCGCTGCGCGACGTCGGTCGCGTGCTCGGTCGCGCCGTAGCAGACGCCGCCGAGGCCGTAGTCGGTGCCGTTGGCGAGCGTGACCGCCTCATCGTCGCCATCGAAGGTCTGCAGCGTCAGCACCGGGCCGAAGACTTCGCTCTGCACGATCTCGCTGTCTTGCGCGACGTTGGCGAGCAGCGTCGGCTGGTAGTACTGCGCGCCGTAGCGATGCGGCGCACCGCCCCACACGAGCGTCGCGCCGGCGGCGAGCGCGCGCTGCACGAAACCGTTGACGCGCTCGACCTGGCGCGGATGGATGATCGGCCCGACCTCGGTCGCTTCATCGCGCGGATCGCCGACGACGAGCCGCTCGACATGGCCACGCAAGAGGTCGATGAAGCGATCAGCGACGCTGGCGTGCACCAGCAGCCGCGTGCCGGCGAGGCAGACCTGGCCGGCGTTGCGGTACATCAGCGCAGCGGTCGCTGCTGCGTTGGCGAGGTCCGCGTCGTCCAACACGATGAACGGCGACTTGCCGCCGAGCTCGAGGCTGCAGGCCACGAGGTTCGCGCCGGCCGCCTGCGCGATCGACTTCGCAGTCGGCACCGAGCCGGTGAACGAAATGCGCGCGAGCCGCGGGTCGGCGACGAGCGTGGCGCCGGTGGCCGCGCCGCTGCCTTGGACGACGTTGAACACCCCCGCCGGCAGGCCGGCCGCGGCAGCGCAATCGGCGAGCAGCGAGCTCGTCAGCGGCGCCCACTCGGGCGGCTTCAGCACGACCGTGTTGCCGGCTGCGAGCGCCGGCCCGAGCTTCCAGGTCGCGAGCATCAGCGGCGCGTTCCACGGCGTGATGATCGCGACCACGCCGGCCGGGTCGTGGCGAACGAGGTGGTGCGCCTGCTCGGTGTCGATCGCACGGTCTTGCAGCGTCAGCGCATGCTCGGCGAACCAGCGGATGTTCTGCATCGCGCGCGGCACGACGCCGTGGCGCATCCGCGAGAGCAGCACGCCGGCGTCGTTCGCTTCGAGCACGCAGAAAGCGTCGGCACGGCGACCGATCTCGTCGGCGAAGCGATCGAGCAGCGGCCGCCGCTCCCGCGCCGTCAACGCGGCCCAGGCGGGAAACGCGCGCTGCGCCGCGACGATCGCCGCATCGACCTCGTCGGCGCGCGCTTCGCCGATGCGGCCAAGCACGCGCTCATCGATCGGCGAGCGCAGCTCGAAACTCTGCGCCGACGCGGCGCGCCGGCCGTCGATGAAATGGTCGGGCGAGACGGCGATGCCGGCGACGTCGAGCAAGGGATTGATCACGCGCACACCTCTTCGATGCTCAGACGAAGCGAACCGCGATCGCGCCGAGCCGGCCGTAGTCGGCGTGGAACACGTCGCCGGCGCTGCAGGCGACCGGCCGCGTGAACGAGCCGCCGAGAACGACCTCGCCGGCGTGCAGGCCCTCGTCGTGCTCGGCGAGCTTGTTGGCAAGCCAGGCGACGCCGTTGGCCGGATGGTTCAGCACCGCGGCGGCGAGGCCCGACTCCTCGATGACGCCGTTCTTGTACAGCAGCGCGCCGGCCCAGCGCAGGTCGATCGCGTCGGGCTTGACCGGCCGGCCGCCGAGCACGACGCCGGCGTTGGCCGCGTTGTCGGCGATCGTGTCGAGCACCTTGCGCGGCGCCTGGGTCGTGCGGTCGAACTGCTCGATGCGCGCGTCGATCAGCTCGAGCGCCGGCGTCACGTGGTCGGTCGCGTTGAGCACGTCGAAGAGGGTGATGTTCGGCCCGCGCAGCGGCTTTGCGAGCACGAAAGCGAGCTCGACTTCGAGCCGCGGCACGATGAAGCGCGCTGCCGGAATCTCGGCGCCGTCGCGAAAGAACATGTCGTCGAGCAGGGTGCCGAAGTCGGGCTCGGTGATCTGCGACGCGATCTGCATCGCGCGCGAGGTGAGGCCGATCTTGTGGCCCTTGACGACGCGCCCCTCGGCGAGCTTCAACGCGACCCAGGCACGCTGGATCGCGTAGCTGTCGGCGATCGTCATGCCGTCGTGCCGCTTCGAAAACTGCTCGATCTGCGTTCGCGTGCGCTCCGCCTCGTGCAGCGCGCGTGCGAGCGCAGAGATGGTGGGCGAATTCAGCATGGGCGCAGTGTTGACGATCTGTTGATCGAAGACAAATGTTTCGCCGGCGTCACGACGCGGCCGGCAGAAACCCGCATATTCGCCGCTGCTCGGGCGCTGCGTGGACTATCTTTAGTCGGTGGCGGGGGTGACGGCCCTCCCGGTGTGTCAAGCTGACCGCGTGCCACGACCGTCGATGCGCCGCGGCCGAATTCGAGGAGAAAAACCATGGCGAGCTACATCGTTCTGGTCAACTTCACCGACCAAGGCATCCGCACGGTCAACGAGTCGCCGAAGCGCTACGAGGCGTTCAAGACCCTCGCTGAGCGGCTCGAAGTCCAGGTCAAGAGCGTCTACTGGACCGTCGGGAAGTACGACATCGTGACGACGCTGGAAGGGTCCGACGAAGCGGTCACCGCGGCGTTGCTGAAGCTCGGGACGCTCGGCAACGTGCGCACCCAGACCTTGCGTGCATTCTCGCAAGACGAGTTCGCGCGCATCCTGAAGAAAGTTCCCTGATCAGCCGCTTGCGGGTCCGATGGCCGAACTCGATTTCACCGCCTTGCGCCAGCGCATGCTCGCGGAGATCGCCGCCAAGACGATCTTCGTGTGTGCGCAACTGGGCAAGGCGGCGCTCGGCCGGCGCGTGATGGACGCGATGGCCGAGGTGCCGCGGCACGAGTTCGTGCCGTTCGAGCTGCGGCCTCTGGCCTACGTCGACTCGCCGTTGCCGATCGGCTTCGGCAAGACGATTTCGCAGCCCTTCATCGTCGCGCTGATGACCGATCTGCTCGACGTCCAAGCAAGCGACGTGGTTCTGGAGATCGGCACCGGCCTCGGCTATCAGTCGGCGATCCTCGCCGAGCTCGCGCAACGCGTTTACAGCATCGAGATCATCGAAGAGCTCGCCGACGAGGCGCGTCATCGGCTGGCTCGGGAGGGTCACACGAACGTCGAGGTCCAGCACGGCAACGGGCTGCACGGCTGGCCCGCGCACGCGCCGTTCGACAAGATCATCGTCACCGCGGCGCCCGAGCTGATCCCGCCGACCCTCATCTACCAGCTCAAGCCCGGCGGCAAGATGGTGATCCCTGCGGGCCTCGCCGAAGCGCAGCAGCTCATCTTGCTGCAGACCGACGCGAGCGGCACCGTGTCGACGCGCGAGGTCTTGCCGGTGATGTTTTCGCGGCTTGAAGAGAGCGAGCCGGATTAGCATCACTGCATGACCGACGCCGCCGCGCAGCCCCGGCCTCCTCTGCTCGCGCGGCTGCTCGTTCCGCGCGGCGCGGCGACCAGCGCGTTGCCGATGCTCGTCGCGCGCGGGCTGCGTGCGTTCGGCGACGGCTACATGGCGGTGCTGCTGCCGGCCTACTTGCTCGCGCTCGGACTCGGCCAGCTCGAGGTCGGGCTGATCAGCACCGCGACGCTGCTCGGCTCGGCGTTCGCGACGCTCGCGGTCGGTGCGTGGGGGCATCGCTTCGCGCCGCGCGCGTTGTTGCGCGGCGCGGCGCTGCTGATGGCGGCCACCGGTGCCGGCTTCGCCGGGCTGTCGTCGTTCTGGCCGCTGCTCGTCGTCGCCTTCGTCGGCACGCTGAACCCGAGCTCGGGCGACGTCAGCGTGTTCCTGCCGCTCGAGCATGCGCGCCTCGCCGAGGCGGCGCGCGGCGAGGCGCGCACGGCCCTGTTCGCGCGCTACAGCGTGCTCGGCGCGCTGTGCGCCGCGGTCGGCGCGCTTGCTGCCGCGCTGCCAGACTGGCTGAGTGTGCATGCCGGCCTGGCGCGGCTCGATGCATTGCGCGCGCTGTTCGGCTTGTATGGCGCGATCGGCGTCGCCGTGTGGCTTTTGTACCGCCGCGTGCCCGAGCATTCGTCAGACAGCGCGCCGGCGGCGAGCGCGCCGCTCGCCGCGTCGCGCGCCATCGTCGTCAAGCTCGCCGCGCTGTTCTGCGTCGACGCGTTTGCCGGCGGCTTGATCGTCAACGCCTTGCTGTCGCTGTGGCTGTTGCAGCGCTTCGGCCTGTCGCTGGCGCAAGCGGGGGCGTTTTTCTTCTGGGCCGGCCTGTTGAGCGCGCTGTCGCAATTCGCCGCACCGCTCGTCGCGCAGCGCATCGGTCTGCTCAACACGATGGTCTTCACCCACATCCCGGCCAACATCTGCCTGATCCTCGCCGCGCTCGCGCCGAGCTTGCCCGTCGCGCTCACGCTGCTGTTCGTTCGCAGCACGCTGTCGCAGATGGACGTGCCGACCCGCACCGCATACGTGATGGCCGTCGTGACGCCGGCCGAGCGCGCGGCGGCCGCGAGCTTCACCGCGGTGCCGCGCAGCTTGGCCGCGGCACTCAGCCCGACGCTCGGCGGCGCGCTGTTCGCCGCCGGCTGGTTCTCCGCGCCGCTGGTCGCTTGCGGGCTGTTGAAGATCGGCTACGACCTCGCACTGTGGCGAGCATTTCGGCTGCATCGGCCCGAGGGCGAGTGAGCTAGGGCTTGTCCGCACCCGAGAAGAAATACTTGAGGCGCAGCAGCAGCGTCGCATCGAACTTGCTCGCGGCGAAGGTCGCAGTGAAGCACTGCTCGGTCGGCCGGTCGGGGTTCGCGAGCAGCGCGACATACAGCAGCTCGCCGCTGCGCGGCTGCCACAAGAGCACACGCGACGGCAGCGCGCCATCGCGCTCGACGACCGGGTAGAGCCGGGTGATCGCTGCGCCGACCGCGCGCGCATCGGTGTCGTCGAGAACGGCGCTGTGGTCGCCGGGGCCGAAGCTGATGCGCGCATCGCTGACGCAGCTCGCGATGGAGGTCAGCGCAGCTTCCTTCGCGACGCCAGGAGGGATGAGCGCCGCGCAGAGCACAAGAGCGACCTGAACTCGCATGATGACCATTCGGCAATCGACGTTCCCGACTCGCGAGCGCGCCGACCTTCATTTGCTTAGACTGATCCTTTCATCGAAGGAGGTCAACAATGAGTCGCTTTCCATTTCGGCTTGCCGCAGCGCTGCTCGCCTTCGTTCTTGCTGCGCCGGCCTTCGCCGGCAAGACGCTCGACACGATCAAGCAGCGCGGCACGATCAACTGCGGCGTGTCGACCGGCGTCGCCGGCTTCTCCGCGCCCGACAGCCAGGGCAACTGGTCGGGGCTCGATGCCGACACCTGCCATGCGCTCGCCGCCGCGGTGCTCGGTGACGCGAAGAAGGTCAACTTCGTTCCGCTGAACGCGCAGCAGCGCTTCGCCGCGCTGCAGTCGGGCGAGGTCGATCTGCTGGCGCGCAACACGACCTGGACGCTGACGCGCGATGCGTCGCTCGGCTTCCACTTCACGACCGTGACCTACTACGACGGCCAGGGCTTTCTGGTGCCGAAGAAGCTGAAGATCACGTCGCCCAAGCAATTGAAAAACGCCGAGGTCTGCGTGCAGTCGGGCACGACCAACGAGAAAAACGTCGCCGACTATTTCCGCGCGCAAAACATCAAGGTGAAGACCGTCGTGTTCGAGGGCTTCGAGGCGTCGTTCAAGGCCTTCTTCGCCGGCCGCTGCCAGGCCTACACGACCGATGTGTCCGGCCTCGCGGGCTTGCGCAACAAGGAAGCCAAGAACCCCGACGACTACGTTATCCTGCCCGACCTGATCTCCAAGGAGCCGCTCGGCCCGCTGGTGCGGCGCGGCGACGACGAGTGGTTTGCCGACGTCAAGTGGGTCATTTACGCGCTGATCGAAGCCGAGGAAAACGGCCTCACGCAAGCCAACGTCGACGAGCAGAAGGCGAACAGCAAGGACCCGGTCGTGCAGCGCATCCTCGGCACGTCGGAAGACACCGGCAAGCTGCTCGGTCTCGACAAGGATTGGGCGTATCGCGCGATCAAGGCGGTCGGCAACTATGGCGAGATCTTCGAGCGCAACGTCGGCCCGAAGTCGGTGCTGAAGCTGCCGCGCGGCGCCAACAACCTGTGGAGCAAGGGCGGCCTCATCTACGCACCGCCGGTGCGATGAGCGAAGGCGGGGGGATGTCGGCCCCTCGCCCGACGAGTGCGTCGGGCGAGGGGCCAACATCCCCGCGATCGCGCGTTGCAATCGTCGCTTGGCTGTTCCAAGCGCTGCTGCTGCTCGCGCTCGTTGCAGCGATCGCGTGGATGGTCTCGAACACGCTCGCCCATCTGCGCGAGCGCGGCATCCACGCCGGCTTCGACTTTCTGTGGCAGCCGGCGGGCTTCGAAATCGGCGAGAGCTGGCTCAGCTACGAGTCGAGTCAGCCGTTCTGGCGCGCCTTTGTCGTCGGCCTCGCGAACACGGTGCGCGTCGCTGTGCCGGGCATCGTGCTGGCGACGCTGCTCGGCACGCTGATCGGCCTGGCCCGGCTGTCGCACAACCTGCTGCTGCGCGCGCTCAGCACGGCGTATGTCGAGCTGCTGCGCAACGTACCGCTGCTGGTGCAATTGCTGATGTGGTATTTCGCGCTGACCGAATTGCTGCCGGCGTCGAGCGACGCGCTGCAGCTCGCGCCGGGCGTGTTCTTGAGCAAGAGCGGCCTGTCGTTTCCATGGTGGGAAGCCGGCGCCTTCGAGTGGCCGGTGGCGAGCGAGATCACCATCTCGGGTGGCGCGTCGGTCACGCCCGAGTTTCTCGCCGTGCTGCTGGGTCTCGCGACTTACACCGCAGCGTTCGTCGCCGAGACGGTGCGCGCCGGTGTGCAATCGGTGAGCTCCGGCCAGGTCCATGCCGCGCTGTCGATGGGGCTCACGCCGCGCCAGTCGCTGCGCTACATCGTGATGCCGCAGGCCTTGCGGGTGATCGTGCCGTCGATGACGAACCAGTACCTGAACCTGACGAAGAACTCGTCGCTCGCGGTCGCGATCGGCTACCCCGACCTGGTGTCGGTCGCGAACACCGCGCTGAACCAGACCGGTAGAGCCTTCGAATGCATCGCGGTGATCATGGCGGTGTATTTGCTGCTGTCGCTGCTGACGTCGGCGCTGATGAATCGATACAACGCACGGGTGGCACTGCGGGGTGGTGGATGAGTTCGGCACCGGTCGTCGCGCGTCGCAGCGCAATTAAATGGACCCGCGACGAATTCTTCAGCAGCCCGGCCAACACGCTGCTCACCCTGCTCGTCGCCGCGGCGCTCGCGTGGGCGCTGCCGAAGCTCGCGAACTGGGCGCTGCTGCACGCGGTGTTCAACGCCGACGCGCAGGCCTGCCGCGCGATCGAGCATGCCGGCGCCTGTTGGGGCGTCATCGCCGAGAAGTTGCGCGCGATTCTGTTCGGGCGCTACCCGTACGCGCTGCAATGGCGCCCCGGCGTCGGCCTGCTGCTGCTCGCGGCAATGAGCTTCGTGAGTGCGGTGCCGCGGATGTGGAGCCGCTGGCTCGCGCTGCTTTGGATCATCGGCCTCTTGCTCTTCGTCGCGTTGATGCGTGGCGGCGTCGCGGGCTTGGAGATCGTGCCGAGCTCGCGCTGGGGCGGCTTGCCGCTGACCTTGCTGCTGTCGCTGTTCAGCCTCGGCGTCGCGTTCCCGCTCGGCGTGCTGCTCGCGCTCGGCCGCCGCTCGCCATGGCCGGTGGTTCGCTCGGTGTGCATCACCTACATCGAGCTGATTCGCGGCGTGCCGCTGATCTCGGTGCTGTTCATGGCGTCGTTCATGCTGCCGCTGCTGCTGCCGCAAGGCTGGCAGCTCGACGTGCTGTTGCGGGTGCTCGTCGGCATCACGCTGTTCTCGGCCGCCTACCTCGCCGAAGTGGTGCGCGGCGGGCTGCAGGCGGTGCCGGTCGGCCAGCTGCTCGCGGCGCGCGCGATGGGCCTGCGGGCGTGGCAGGTGCAGCGCTACATCGTGTTGCCGCAAGCGCTGCGGTCGGTGGTGCCGGCATTGATGAATACGTTCATCGGCAACTTCAAAGACTCGTCGCTCGTCGTCATCGTGAGCCTCTACGAACTGACCGGCGCGCTAACGCTCGCCCTCGGCGGCGACCCGACCTGGCGGCCGTTCTACCTCGAAGGCTATTTGTTCATTGCCTTCGTTTACTGGGCGTTCTGCTTCGCGATGTCGCGCTACAGCCGCTGGATCGAGAGACGGCTCGTATCGCAACCGACGCCGGATCGCCAGCCGGCATAGCGCCAGACGGCGAATCGCGCACTGCGCAAGGCCTGCACTGCGGCCGTGCCTCGCGGTCCGAGGTCGACCACCTCGCCGGCTTGCAGCACGATGTCGATCGATTGATCCTGCAGCGTAATCCACAGCGCGCCGTCCACGCAGACGAGCCGCGTCGGCGGCACGACCTCCAGCGTGATCAGCTCGCGCCGCGGCAGCGTGATGACAAGTTGGCGAGTGTAGGTGTGCATGCGAAACTCCTGCCGATTCGAATTCATTCTGGCGAGCGCACGCTGCGCGCTCAAACGATCTCTCCTCATGGTTCGCATGCGTTGAAAGCATGGACAAACACGCGCGTCCCCGCTTGTCGCTGGACATGCTGAAGGGCTTCGAAGCGGCGGCCCGGCGCCTGAGCTTCACGCTGGCCGCCGAAGAGATGTTCGTGACGCAATCGGCGATCAGCCGCCAGGTGAAGACCTTGGAGGATCAGCTCGGGTTGCCGCTGTTTCGGCGCGTCAATCGCGGGCTCGAGCTGACCGCTGCGGGCCACACGCTGTACGGGGCCGTCAGCGCAGCTTCGGCACTGATCGACGATGCGACCGACAAGCTGCTCGGCGCGAAGGGGCGCACGTCGGTCACCGTGACCACCGCCGTGCCGTTCGCGTCGTTCTGGCTTGCGCCGCGCTTGCACCGCTTCGCCGCAGCGCATTCGAGCTGCGATGTTCGAGTCGTCGCCACCAACAACCCAGGCGAGTTCGAGCGCGATGGCGTCGACGTGGCGATCCTGCACTACCGCGCCGGCAGCGCGCCAGCGTCAGCACGCCGTCTCGCCCCTGACGAGGTCTCGCCGGTGTGTGCGCCGGCCTTGCTGAAGAATCCGGCGAAGCCGCTGCGGCACCCGCAGGACCTCGCGCACCATGTGCTGCTGCGACTCGAGACCTTGATCGCGGGCCGCCGCCGTGTCGATTGGGTGCGCTGGCTGCAAGCCACGGGCCTGTCGAAGCTGCGACCCGCCGGCAGCATGAACTTCTCTCACTACGACCAGTTGATCCAGTCGGCGCTCGATGGCAGCGGTGTCGCGCTCGGCCGCTTCTCGCTGATCGCCCCGCTGCTGCGCGAGGGCCGGCTGGTGGTGCCGTTTCCGGAGCATCGGGTCGCAGCCGGCGGCTGGCATGTGGTCACCGCAGTGAGCTCGAACGAGCAGAAGGCCGTCCGCGCGTTCGTCGACTGGTTGCATCAGGAGGCGCTAGATGCCCATCGCGATATCACGAACTGAGTCCGCGACCTGCCTGCCGCCGGGGCAAGTCGCTCGCGACGACTTCCCGCGCTTCGGTGCGTCGCCGTTCGATGGCCGATTTCCGACCCAGACAGAGCGGGTCGAGGTGCAAATCGGCGGCGATGTGCGCCACTCGCTCGCCCTCGCCGGCGAGCTGCAACGCGTCGCCCGAACCGAGCAATGCGCCGACTTTCACTGCGTGACGACGTGGACCCACCGATCGCTGCAGTGGAGCGGATTTCGCTTCGCCGATGTCTACGAGCAGCTCGTCCAGCCGCTCGCCGAGCCCGCTGCGGGCGCCGAGTTCGTGGTGCTGCGCGGTCAGGACGGCTATCGAGCCAGCCTGCCGCTCGCGGACCTGCTCGCCTCCGACGTGTTGCTCGCCGATCGGCTCAACGGAGCGCCGCTGTCGATCGCCCATGGCGCGCCGCTGCGCCTCGTCGCGCCGGCGCATTACGGCTACAAGAGCGTCAAGCATGTCCGCCGCATCGAGTTCTGGCGCAGCAGCGCGAGCTATCGTCCCGTGGGCTTGCGCTTCATGGCGCACCCGCGAGCCCGGGTCGCGGCCGAAGAGCGTGGACAGTGGTTCCCCGGCTGGCTGCTGCGCTACCTCTATCGCCCGCTGATCAACCGCACGGCGGCGCGCTTCGACGAGGCCTTGCAGCGCCATCAGGCGCGCGTGCCGCCGCCCGAGCCTTCCCAGACGACTTCGAGCTCGTAGGCGATCGAGCGCGCGAGGCCGTCGAGGTCGGGAAACAGCGTCGCGTGGGTGATGTTCATGCGGTACAGCGCATGCATCACCTGCTCGCGCAAGCCGTGCGGCATCACGATCTTTTTCAGCAGCGGCTCCTGCGACGCGTAGTGACTCAGGATCTGCTCGAGCGTCAAGTCGAGCTGGCCCGGCACGACGAACAGGCCCGATTGCGCGACGAGGCGCCGGTCCATCTCGGCCGGCTCGCCGCACCAGAGCAGCGGGTGCTTGTTGGTCGCGAAGTAGCGCGCGAAGTTGTCGCCGCGGCGCGGGTCGATCACATCGCGCGTCAGGCTCGCGTCGAAGTTCGGCACCGCGTTCCACAGCGCCGGCGTGTTCAGCGCGTAGATCGCCGCGTCTTCGACGGCGCCTTCGAGTGCGAAGAACGCAGCGACGAATGGCGACTTGGTGAAGTCCAGCAGCCGCGTCGGCGCGCCATGGTGCTGCATCATCGCGAGGCAGCGCAGATCGTCTTCGAGCACGCTGCGCTCGGCCAAATAAATGTGCGCCTTGCGGCGGAAGATGCGCAGCGCGCGCGCCTCGCGCTGCGGCCATTGCGACTTGTCGGGGCAGAACTGCGTCAAGCGCCGGCACAGCGAGCTGACGAGCGGCTGCTGCGCCGCACGGTGGCCGCGAAACGCCCAGTCGTCGAGCTCGTCGGCGCAAGCGACGAAGGACTTCCAGCTGTCGATCGTGACGGTGTCCATCAGCCTCGCTTGTTCGCAATCACACCCGCGCCAAGGCCTGCTGCAGGTCGGCGCGCAAGTCGTCGACATCTTCGACGCCGACCGACAAGCGCACCAGCGAGTCGCCGATGCCGAGACTCGCTCGCGTCGCTTCGGGGATCGTCGCGTGGGTCATGATCGCCGGATGTTCGATCAGGCTTTCGACGCCGCCCAAGCTCTCGGCGAGCGCGAAGATTCGAACCGCTTCGAGAAAGCGCCGCGTGCCGGCGAGATCGCACTTCAGATCGAGCGAGATCATCCCGCCGAAGCCGCGCATCTGCGCTCGCGCGAGCGCGTGCTGCGGATGCGATTCGAGGCCAGGGTAGTGAACCCGCGCGACCTGCGGTTGCTCGCTGAGCCATTGCGCGAGCTCGAGCGCGTTGCTGCAATGGCGCTCCATCCGCAGCGCGAGCGTCTTCACGCCGCGCAGCGCGAGGAAGCTGTCGAACGGACCGGCGATCGCGCCGACCGCGTTCTGCAGAAAGCCGAGGCGCTCGCGCAATTCGTCGTGGCGTTTTTCTTTGCCAACAACAGCGACACCGCCGATGACATCCGAGTGGCCGTTGAGGTACTTCGTCGTCGAGTGCACGACGACGTCGAAGCCGAGCTCGAGCGGGCGCTGCACCCAGGGGCTGGCGAAGGTGTTGTCGGCGGCACAGAGAATGCCGCGCTCGCGGCAGATCGCAGCGATCGCGCGCAGGTCCGCCAGACGCAGCAGCGGATTGGTCGGCGTCTCGACCCAGACGAGCTTCGTCTGCGGCGTCAGCGCAGCGACGAGGTTCGCGCTGTCGGTCAGGTCGACGAAGCTGAAATGATGGCCGGCGCTGCGCCGACGAACGCGCTCGAACAGTCGGAATGTGCCGCCGTAGACATCGTCGCCCGAGACGATGTGCGAACCGGCGTCGATGAGCTCGAGCACCGTCGAGATCGCGGCGAGGCCGGACGCGAACGCAAAGCCCGCCGCGCCGCTTTCGAGGTCGGCGACGCAGCGCTCGAAGGCCCAGCGCGTCGGATTGTGCGAGCGGCCATAGTCGAGGCCCTTGTGTACGCCGGGACTCTGCTGCACGAAGGTCGAGGTCGCGTAGATCGGCGGCATGATCGCGCCGGTCGACGGGTCGGGCGACTGGCCGGCGTGGATCACGCGGGTGCCGAAGGCAAGTTCGTTGTCGTCGCTGCTCACGTGAGGTTTCTCCGCAAATGGTTCAACAAATCGAAGCGGGTGATGAGGCCGTGAAAACCGGCGGCGTCGGCGACGATCGCGACGAGCCCGCGATCGAGCAGCGCTTCGAGCTCGGCCAGGCTCGCCTTCGGCGAAATCGTCTCGGGCGCGGTCGTCATCGCACTGCTCACGGGTGAGCGAAAACGCGCCGCGTCGGCATGCACGCTGAGCAGCAGGTCGGACTCGTCGATGACGCCGATCAGCTTCTTGCCGTCGAGCACCGGCAGTTGCGACACGTCGGCCGCGCGCATGCGGGCGAATGCGGTCAGCAAGGTATCGTCGGCGCCGACACTCACGACGCCGCCTTCTTCGTAGCGGCGCGAGATCACGTCGCGCAGGTCGCCGTAGCGCTTGCGCGGCAGCAGCCCCTGGTCGAGCATCCACTGGTCGTTGTAGACCTTCGACAGGTAGCGCGTTCCGGTGTCGACGACGAAGCTGACGACGCGTTTCGGCGTGGTCTGCTCGCGGCAGAAGCGCAGCGCTGCGGCGAGCAGCGTGCCGGTCGACGAGCCGCCGAGAATGCCTTCGGCGCGCAGCAATTCGCGCGCGCTGCCGAAGCTGTCTTCATCGCTGATCGAGTACGCGGCGCGCACGCTCGACAGGTCGGCGATTGCCGGAATGAAATCCTCGCCGATGCCTTCGACGGCCCACGATCCGGCAACGCCGACCTTGCCGCTGCGCGTGTACTCGGCAACGATCGAGCCGGTGGGGTCAGCGAGGATGAATCCGAGCTCGGGCTGCACTTTCTTGAAGTAGCGCGTGAGGCCGGTGATCGTGCCGGCCGAGCCGACGCCGACTGCGATCGCATCGACGTCGTGGCCCATCTGCTGCCAGATTTCCGGGCCGGTGCTGGTCTCGTGGGCGAGCGGGTTGGCCGGGTTGTTGAACTGGTCGGCGAAGAACGCGCCGGGGGTCTCTTTGGCAAGCCGCGCCGCGTAGTCCTGGTAGTACTCGGGGTGGCCCTTGCCGACATCGGATCGGGTGATGTGGACTTCGGCGCCGAGCGCTTTCAAGTGCAACACCTTCTCGGTCGACATCTTGTCGGGAACGACAAGCGCGACGTTGTAGCCCTTCGCGCGTGCAACGAGCGCGAGGCCGAGGCCGGTGTTGCCGGCGGTGGCTTCGATGACCGTGCCGCCGGGCTTCAGGCGGCCGTCGCGCTCGGCGGCGTCGACCATCGCGAGACCGATGCGGTCCTTGATCGAGCCGCCGGGGTTCTGCGATTCGAGCTTGAGGAACAGCGTGCACGGGCCGGTGTCGAGCCTTGTCACCTGCACCATCGGCGTGTTGCCGATGAGGTCGAGCACCGCTGGGCGTGAGGAGCTGGTTGTCATGCCGTTCACCTGCTGGGTTGGGGCCGCGATGGCATCGTAGCGCCGCCGTTATCGGTGGGCGAGCGCGCGCACCCTCGCAGCAAGGCCATTGAGTTGCGCGTCGTCGAGCACCGCGAGCTCGTCGTGCATGGCAGCCTGGATCAGCCGTTGCGCGGTCCCCAGATGCGGCAGCACCGGGCCGAAAAATTTCATCGTGTCGTCGTGCGCGATCAGCAGCGTCGGAAAGTCGTCGACATCGACGCCGCTCATCACGGCTTCGTCGTCCTCGATGTCGACCCAGACGAAGCGCGCTTGCGGGCCGAACTCGCGCGCCAGCGCATCGAACACCGGCCGGTAGTCGTCGCAGGTGCGGCACCACGCGGCGCACAGGCAGGCGACGAGCCAGCGATCGGTCGACGCCGCATTCATCGCGCCTCCTCGGCGATCCATTGCGCCGCCCGCTCGGCAATCATCAAGGTCGGCGAGTTGGTGTTGCCGCTGGTGATCGTCGGCATGATGCTCGCATCGGCGACGCGCAGGCCGCGCACGCCGTGCACCCGCAGCCGCGCGTCGACAACCGCGCCCGGGTCGCTCGCCGGCCCCATTTTCGCGGTGCCCACCGGGTGGAAAATCGTCGTGCCGATGTCGCCGGCGAGCGTCGCGAGCTGCTCGTCGCTTTGGAACTGAACGCCGGGCTTGAACTCGCTCGGCCGGTATTTCGCGAGCGCCGGCTGGGCAACGATGCGCCGCGTCAGGCGCAGGCTTTGTGCGGCGATATGGCGATCGACCTCGCTGTTCAGGTAGTTGGCGCGGATGCTCGGCGCCGCATCGGCCTCGCGCGTGCGGATCCGCACCTGGCCGCGGCTTGTCGGGTTCAGGTTGCAGACGCTCGCGGTGAACGCGTTGAACGGATGCAGCGGCTCGCCGAACGCGTCGAGCGACAGCGGCTGCACGTGGTACTCGAGATTCGGATGCGGCTGCGACGCGTCGCTGCGTGTGAACGCGCCGAGCTGCGACGGCGCCATGCTCATCGGGCCGCTGCGCTTGAGCGCGTATTCGAGGCCGATCAGCGCCTTGCCCCACCACGAGCTCGCCATCGTGTTCAGCGTCTTCACGCCGTCGACCTGGTACACCGCGCGGATCTGCAAATGGTCTTGCAGGTTGTCGCCGACGCCGGCGAGCTCGCGCTGCACGTCGATGCCGTACTGCTGCAGCAGCGCCGCCGGGCCGATGCCCGACAGATGCAGCAGCTGCGGCGTGCCGATCGCGCCGGTGGCGAGGACCACCTCGCGCGTCGCATGCGCTCGGATGCGTTCGCCGCCGCCGCGCGGGATCACTTCGACGCCGACCGCTGCGAGGCCCGCGTCACCGCGCTCCAGCAGCACGCGCGAGATGTGTGCGCCGGTCCACACCTGCAG
>VBCQ01000443.1 GCA_005882155.1 Betaproteobacteria bacterium | reverse complement strand
CCCGGCGCGATGTCTTGCTTGGCGCTGCCGATGATCTGGTTGTAGCGGCGCACCGGTGCGCCGGCGGGAATCGCGCGCACCGCGACTTTGTGGCCGGGCGGAATGAGCCCGATCACTGTTACGCCCTCGCCCGGCAGCACGGTGCCCGACAGCAATTGCCGGCGCGCGATGACGACATCGTCGGCCGGATGAATGCGAATGACCGGCGCGTTATTCATCGATCAACGCCGCGTTCCACGCGTGCACGCGTTGCCGCTGCTCGCCGAGGCCGGCGATCGCCAATCGCATCTCGTCGCCCGGCTTCAGGTAGAGCGGCGGCTTCTGCCCGAGGCCGACGCCGGGCGGCGTGCCGGTGCTGATCAGGTCGCCGGGGTACAGGGTCATGAAGCGGCTGATGTAGCTCACCAGCGTCGCGACGCCGAACACCATCGTTCGGGTGCTGCCGTTCTGGAAGCGCCGGCCGTTGACTTCGAGCCACATATCGAGCGCCTGCGGGTCGCTCACCTCGTCGCGCGTGACGAGCCACGGGCCGACCGGGCCGAAGGTGTCGCAGCCCTTGCCCTTGTCCCACTGCCCGCCGCGCTCGAGCTGGTACTCGCGCTCGGACAAGTCGTTGACGATGCAGTAGCCCGCCACATGCGAGAGCGCATCGGCCTCGGACACGTAGCGCGCCTTGCTGCCGATGACCACGCCGAGCTCGACTTCCCAGTCGGTCTTGATCGAGCCCTGCGGCAGCACGACCGGGTCGTTGCAGCCGATCAACGCGCTCGTCGTCTTCATGAACAGCACCGGCTCGCTCGGCACCGGCACGCCCGACTCGGCCGCATGGTCGGCGTAGTTGAGACCGACGCAGACGAATTTCCCCATGCCGCTCCACGGCGGCGCGATGCGCCCCGGCGTTGCGACCAGCGGCAGGCTGTCGGGGTCGATGTCGCCGAGCAGCGCGAGGCTTGCCGGCGCGAGCGTCTCGGCGTTGATGTCGCTCGGGTCGTTGAGCACGCCGGACAGGTCGCGCACGCGGCCTTGCGCGTCGAGCAGAGCGGGTTTCTCGGCGCCCTTGGCGCCATGTCGCAGCAACTTCATGAGCTTCCTTCGTCGTGTGCAGTTCAGTTGGACCAGCCGCCGTCGACGATGTGCGTGGTGCCGGTGGTGAAGCCCGATTCGTCGGACGCGAGATAGACGGCGAGCGCAGCGATTTCGTCGGTCCGGCCGATGCGTCCGATCGGCTGGCGCGCGACGAAGGCGGCCTCGACTTGCGCGAGCGTCTGAGCGCTCGCCTTCGCCTGCTCGGCGATGCGCTGGCGCAGCGACGGCGATTCGACGGTGCCGGGGCAGATCGCATTGCAGCGGATGCCGCGAGCGACGAAGTCGGCAGCGATCGATTTGGTCAGGCCGATCACTGCTGCCTTCGTCGTGCCGTAGACGAAGCGGTTCGGCGCGCCCTTGATGCTGCCGGCGACCGATGCCATGTTGACGATCGAGCCGCCACCGTTGTCGAGCATCGCCGGCAGCACCGCGCGAATGATCCGGTACATCGACCGAACGTTGAGGTTGAACGAGAACTCCCACGCCGCTTCGTCGCAATCGAGGATCGTTCCGGCATGCACGTAGCCGGCACCGTTGAACAGCACTGTCAGCGGCGGCAGCGTCGCGGCGAGTGCCGCGATCGCGTCGCCGTCGGTCACGTCGAGGCGCTGCGTCGTCACGCCGGGCAAGCTCGCCAGCTCGCGCAACGCCGCGTCGTTGATGTCGGTCGCGATGACGCGCGCGCCTTCGCGGGCGAACGCTTCGGCCGTCGCGCGGCCGATGCCCTGGCCCGCCGCGGTGACGAGAGCGGTCTTGCCGGCGAGTCGTTGGCTCATCGAGACGTCTCCATGCTCATGCGCTCTTGCGCTGCGTCACGCGGCGCGCCGGCGCCGCCGGCCAATTCGCGGTGAACCGATCGTGCGAGCTCGCGAGGTGCTGTGCCATCGCGTCGCGCGCCGCGTCGGGCGATCGGTTCGCGATCGCGTCGACGACGGCGCGGTGCTCGGCGATCGCGGTGGCCCAGCTGCCGGCCGTTTCGAAGTGGCTGCCGAGCTGCGCGAACAGCGGATTGCGCCGCTCGTCGAACAGCTCGGTGACGACGCGCAGCAGCACCGAGTTCTCCGACGCTTCGGCAATCCGGATGTGGAACAGGCGGTCGCCGCGCGTCGGCGCGTGGCCCGCGCTCGCCTCGTCTTCCATCAGTGCGATGGCTTGCCGCAGGCCGGCGATCTGCGCCTTCTTCATGTGGCGCGCGGCATGGGCGGCGAGCTCGCTCTCGATCAGCTGGCGCGCGCGTATCGTCTCCAGCGGTCCTTCTGCCGTGACCTGGCGTGCCGCGCCCGGCTCGCTGCGCCGAACGTAGATCCCCGAGCCCATGCGGACCTCGACCCGGCCCTCGACCTCGAGCGCGATCAGCGCTTCGCGCACCGACGGGCGCGACACGCCGAGCTGCAGCGCAAGGTCGCGCTCGGGCGGCAAGCGCGTGCCGACGGCGAACTCGCCGCGCTCGATCAGCGCGCGCAGCTGGTCGGCGATCTGCCGGTAGAGCCGGCGCGGCGCGATGGCTTGCAAGGGCATGGGCGAACCAAATGGGTAAAGAGGTCTGACCAATTCCGCGACGATAAGCGCTCCCTCATACGACGTCAACACGCCTGGCTTTTTGGTCACTCATGCTGGAGCCCCCTCGCGGAGGGGGCTGGGGGAGCGGTGCGTACATCGACAGCGCTCACTAGGGCAAATGCCCTAGTGAGCGCCGTCGGCGATCCGTCAGAATCGCGCACCGATCACGGAGCGAACGAATGGAAAAGACTTGGCTGAAGCAGTACCCGAAAGGGGTGCCGGCGAATATCGATGTGGCGCAGTACCCGTCTCTGGTCGCACTGATCGAAGAGAGCTTCAAGAAGTACCGTGATCAGGTCGCCTATCGCTTCATGGGCAAGACGGTCACCTTCGGCCAAGTCGACGACTTGTCGCGCGCGTTGGCTGCCTACCTGCAGGCGCAGGGCTTCGACAAGGGCGACCGCATCGCCGTGATGATGCCCAACGTGCCGCAGTATCCAGTCGCCGTCGCGGCGATCCTGCGCGCCGGCTATGTGGTCGTCAACGTCAACCCGCTGTACACGCCGCGCGAGCTCGAGCATCAGCTGAAGGACTCGGGCGCGAAAGCGATCGTGATGGTCGAGAACTTCGCGACGACCTTGCAGAAAGTGCTGCCGGCCGTGCCGACGAAGAAGGTCATCCTGACCGCGCTCGGCGACATGCTCGGCTTTCCGAAGTCGCTGATCGTCAACTACGTCGTTCGCAACGTGAAGAAGATGGTGCCGGACTACGAGATCCCCGGCGCCGTGAAATTCAACGACGCGATCGCGCAAGGCCGCGGCAAGACCTTCACCGCCGCACAGGTCGGCCCCGACGACATCGCGGTGCTGCAGTACACCGGCGGCACCACCGGCGTCAGCAAGGGCGCGGTGCTGCTGCATCGCAACTTGGTAGCCAACATCCTGCAGGCCGAAGCCTGGTACCAGCCGGCGCTCGGGAAGATCCCCGCCGGCGAGCAGGTCGTGACGATCTGCGCGCTGCCGATCTATCACATCTTCGGCTTCAACACGAACATGATGCTGTCGATGCGAATGGGCGGCTGCAACATCCTGATCGCGAATCCGCGCGACCTGCCGTCGGTGTTCAAGGAACTGAAGGGGCAGAAGTTCCACAGCTTCCCGGCGGTCAACACGCTGTTCAACGCGATGGCGAACCACCCCGAGTTCAATACCGTCGACTGGAGCGGCCTCGTGATCTCGGTCGGCGGCGGCATGGCCGTGCAGAGCGCGACCGCGAAGCTGTGGCTCGAGAAGACCGGCTGTCCGATCGTCGAGGGCTACGGCCTGTCGGAGACCTCGCCGTCTGCGACCTGCAACCCGGTGGACAGCACCGCCTACAGCGGCAACATCGGCTTGCCGATGCCCAACACCGAGCTGAAGCTGCTCGACGACGACGGCAACGAAGTGCCGATCGGCACGCCGGGCGAGATCGCGATCAAAGGCCCGCAGGTGATGGCCGGCTACTGGCAGCGGCCCGACGAGACCGCGAAGGTGATGACGCCCGACGGCTTCTTCCGCAGCGGCGACATCGGCGTCGTCGATGAGCGCGGCTACTTCAAGATCGTCGACCGCAAGAAGGACATGATTCTGGTCAGCGGCTTCAATGTCTACCCGAACGAGGTCGAAGATGTCGTCACGCAAATGCCCGGCGTGCTCGAATGCGCTGCAGTCGGCGTGCCGGACTCCAAGGCCGGCGAAGCGGTCAAGCTCGTCATTGTCCGCAAAGATCCGAACGTGACCGAAGCGCAGGTGCGCGCGTATTGCGAAGCCAACCTCACCGGCTACAAGCGGCCCAAGGTGGTCGAGTTCCGCAACGAGTTGCCGAAGACGCCGGTCGGCAAGATCCTGCGCCGGGAGCTGCGCGACAAAGTCTGATGATGGCCGTGTGATGGCTGCGCGCCCGCTGGCCATCGTCAGCGCGATGCACGAAGAGTTGCGCGCGTTGCTGCCCGCGCTGTCGGCCACGCAACCCGTCACGCTCGCTGGCCGCCACTTTCACGTCGGCGTGATGCACGGCGAGCCGGTGGTGCTGGTGCTGTCGGGCATCGGCAAGGTCGCCGCAGCGACGACCGCCACGCTGCTGATCCAGGCCTTCGATGCGCGCGCGCTCGTGTTCACCGGCGTCGCCGGCGGGCTCGGTGCCGGCGTGCGCGTCGGCGATGTCGTCGTCGCGCGCCAACTGCTGCAGCACGACATGGACGCGTCGCCCTTGTTTCCGCGCTTCGAAGTGCCGCTGACCGGGCGCTCGCGCTTCGCCGCCGACGCGCTGCTGAGCGTCGCGCAGGCGAGTGCATCGCTGCGCTGCATGGCGCGCGCCACCGAGCTGCTCGGTGCGGCGCACATGGCCGACTTCGGCATCACCGACCCGCGGGTGCACGAAGGGCTGGTGCTGAGCGGCGACCGCTTTGTCGCCACCGCCGCCGAGAGCCGCGCGCTGGTCGATGCGCTGCCCGATGCGTTGGCCGTCGAGATGGAAGGCGCTGCGCTGGCTCAGGTGTGCGCCGACTTCGATCGACCCTTCGCGGTGCTGCGAACGATCTCCGATCGCGCCGACGAATCCGCGCACACCGACTTCAACCGCTTCATCGTCGACGTGGCGAGCGTCTACACGCGGGTCATCGTCAGCGACTGGCTCGACAGCACGTCAAGGGCAACTGGCGAATAGGTTCTAAACTGCCACGAATGTTCAAGCTCTTGTGGCGCGTCGCACGCGCCGTCGCCTTCACGCTGGCGGCCGTCGTGATCGCCATCGAGGAGTGGGGCTGGCGGCCGCTCACCGCATGGGCTGCGCGCTGGAGCCGCTGGCCGCCGCTCGCGCGGCTCGAGGAACGCATCCGCAATGCACCGCCGCGCGTCGCGATCGCGCTCTTTCTCGTCCCCGCGGTGCTGTTGTTTCCGGTCAAGGTGCTCGCGTTGTGGTTCATCCATATCGGCCGCGCGACGCTCGGGGTGGTCGTCATCGTGCTCGCGAAAATTCTCGGCACGGCGTTGATCGGGCGGCTCTTTATCCTTACCGAGCCGCAGCTGATTCGCTTCGCCTGGTTCGCCCGCGCGCTGGCCTGGTGGCGAACGACCAAGCAGCGCGTG
Organism: Betaproteobacteria bacterium; assembly: GCA_005882155.1. GTDB lineage: Bacteria > Pseudomonadota > Gammaproteobacteria > Burkholderiales > Burkholderiaceae_C > Albitalea. The sequence goes on along the minus strand of VBCQ01000443.1, from coordinate 9,556 downwards.
CGCGACGCGATCGAGCGTGCGAGCGCATGGCAGGCATTCAAGCGGTTTCGCCGCCGCATCGCGCTGTGGCTGCGTCGGCGCATGCGCAGCGCACGCTGATGGCGCCGCGCTTCTTCGTCGAGCACGCTTTGCGCGAAGGCGAGACGCTGGTGCTGCCGCCGGGTCCGTCGCGCCATGCGCAGGTGCTGCGTCTGCAGAGCGCTGCATCGATCACGCTCTTCAATGGCGAGGGCGGCGAATGGCACGCGAGCGTGACGCGCATGGGCCGCAGCGAGGTCGAGATCAACGTCGGCACGCATGACCCGGTCGATCGCGAGAGCGCGTGCGCGGTGAGCTTGGCGCTGGGCATGCCGGCCAACGAGCGAATGGACAGCTTGATCGAGAAGGCGACCGAGCTCGGTGTCGCGCGGATCCAGCCGCTCGTTTGCGAGCGCTCGGTGCTGCGCCTGGCCGGCGAGCGCGCGCGCAAGAAGGTCGAGCATTGGCGCGCTGTCGCGGTCGCAGCGAGCGAGCAAAGCGGCCGCACGCGCTTGCCGCAGATCGCCGACATCGCGTCGTTCAGCGATTGGCTGAGCGCCTTGCCATGCGACAACGCGACGCATCGATTCGTGTTGAGCTTGCGCTCCGCGAAGCGATTGACGGTTGGCGAATCTGGCATGCTGTGGTTTCTCAGCGGCCCCGAGGGCGGACTCACCGACGCCGAAGAATCGGCCGCGCAGGTCGCCGGTTTTCTTCCTGTCTCGCTGGGCCCGCGCGTGTTGCGCGCCGACACCGCCCCTCTCGCCGCGCTGGCCGCCGTTTGCATTGGACGCTGAATGAATTTTCAACTCGTGCTGTTGACGCTGTGCCAGGGCTTTTTCCTGATCAACAACGTCACCTTCATCGCGATCAACGGGCTCGTCGGGCTGAGCCTCGCGCCGACGCCGTGGCTCGCGACCTTGCCGGTAATGGGCTATGTGGCCGGCGGCGCGCTGTTCACCGCGCTGGTCGCACGGCACCAGCGCGCCTGGGGCCGCAGGCGGACCTTCCAGACCGGACTCGCGGTGGCGATCCTGTCGACTGCGCTCTGCGCTTACGCGGCGTCGACGCACGACTTCTGGTTGCTCGTCGCCGCGACTGTCATCGCCGGCTACTACAACGCCAATGCGGGGCTGTATCGCTTCGCCGCGACCGAGCTCGTGAGCCTCGAGTTCAAGGAGCGCGCGATCTCGTGGGTGCTGGCCGGCGGGATCATCGGCGCGGTGATCGGGCCGAACCTCGCGAACGTCACCCGCGACGCGTTGCCGGTGCCGTTCGCCGGCGCGTATGCGGCGCTGGTCGGCGTCGCGCTGGCGTCGCTCGCGGTGATGTCGTTCATCGACTTTCCGCCGCTGCCGTTGCCGAGCGCAGCGCGGCCGGGTCGCCCGCTCGCCGAGATCGCGCGCCAGCCGGTGTTCATCGTCGCGGTGATCGGCTGCTCGCTCGGCTACGGCGTGATGAATCTCTTGATGGCCGCGACGCCGATCGCGATGGCCCAGTGCTCGCATCCGTTCAAGAGTGCGGCGCTGGTTCTCGAATGGCATGTGCTGGGCATGTTCGTGCCGAGCTTCTTCACCGGCTCGTTGATCAAGCGCTTCGGCGCGTTGCCGGTCATGGCCACCGGCGCATTGCTCAACGTCGCCTGCATCGCGGTCGCGCTGTCGGGCGTCGATCTGATGCAGTTCCTCGTCGCATTGACGGTGCTGGGGCTCGGCTGGAATTTCCTCTACATCGGCGGCACGACGCTGTTCACCGAGGCGTACCGGCCCGAAGAGAAAACCACCGCGCAAGCGGCGATGGACTTCTGCGTCTACCTGACCATGACCATCACGTCGTTCAGCTCCGGCGCGCTGATCACGACGCAGGGCTGGACCTGGCTCAACGTCGGCTCGCTGCTGCCGGTGATGGTGACGATGTTCGCGCTCGGCTGGCTCGCGCTGTTGCGGCGTGCGGCGGGTCGATCGGTGGCGACCTAGGCCTCAGCCGACGCCTTTGCCCGCATCGACCCGGCGACCAGATCGAACTTGAACAGCCGACATTCGATCGGCCCGTTCCACATCACGACGCGCCGGCTTTCTTTCAGTCGCATCGCCTGCGGCAGCTTCATGTCGGGGCTGAGCACCCACGCGGTCCAGCCCGGATAGCTGCGCTTCCAGTGCGACGCGAGGCGCGAGAAGAACTCGCTCGAGCTGCCGCCGTCTTCGAAGCTCTGGCGTGCGGCCTGGCCGCTGCCTTTGGCTTCGATGCGCTCGCCGTACGGCGGGTTCATCACCAGCGTTCCCGATTCGGCCGGCGGCAATCGCTGCAGCGCGTCGGCGGTCTTGAATTCGATCGCATCGCGCACGCCGGCACGCTCGGCGTTGCGCTGCGCGAAGTCGGTCATCCGAAAGCTCACGTCGCCGGCGTGGACTGCGACGCTCGGCGCGTGGACGCGCGCACGCGCTGCCTCGCCCAGCTGCTGCCAGTCGCGCTGCAGCGCGCGAAACGGAATCAGCCGCTCGAACGCGAAGCGCCTCTGCAGGCCCGGAGCAATGCCGCAGCTCATTTGCGCGGCCTCGATCGCGATCGTGCCGGCGCCGCAGCACGGGTCGAGCAAGGGCGCGTCGTCGGCGCGACCCAGCCATCCAGCGGCGGCGAGCATCGCCGCGGCGAGCGTTTCTTTCAGCGGCGCCTCGCCGGTGTCTTCACGCCAGCCGCGCTTGAACAGCGCCTCGCCCGAAGTGTCGACATACAGCGTCGCCTGGTCGGCGCTCAGGTGCAGCAGCAGCGACAGATCGGGTCGCCAGGTGTCGACGTTGGGCCGATCGCCGGCGAGCTCGCGCATCACGTCGCACACCGCGTCCTTGATGCGCAGGCCGGCGAAGTTCAGGCTCTTCAGCGGCGAGCGCTGCGCGGTCACGTCGACGCGCAGCGTTTCACGCGGACTGATCCAGTCGGTCCAGCGAATGCTGCAGCCGAGCTCGTAGAGGTCGTCCTCGCTGCGATACGGCGCGCTCGCGACCTGCCACAGCACGCGTTGCGCGAGCCGGCTTTCGAGGTTGAGCTGCATCGCCAGACGCAGTGCCACGTCGGCGTTCGCGAGCGTGATCGCGACGCCGCCGCGCGTCTCGGTGACGCGCTCGCCGACGGGCGCGAGACCACGCACTTCGTCGGCCAAAAACGCTTCAGCGCCGCTCGCGCACGGAAGGAACAGCGTGGCCACGCTCACATCGCCTTGCGCAGATTCGCCGGCGCGATCTTCAGCGCTTCGCGGTACTTCGCGACGGTGCGGCGCGCGACCTGAATTCCCTGCTCTTCGAGCATCAGCGACAGCTGGCTGTCCGACAGCGGCTTGGCCGTGTCTTCGGCGGCGACGAGCTGCTTGATCAACGCGCGCACCGCGGTGCTCGATGCATTGCCGCCGGCCTCCGTGTTCAGCGACGAGCCGAAGAAGTATTTCAGCTCGAAGGTGCCGAACGGCGTCGACATGTACTTCGCCGTCGTCACCCGCGAGATCGTCGACTCGTGCAGTCCAAGCTCGTCGGCGATCTCGCGCAGCACCAACGGCTTCATCGCGATTTCGCCGTGGGTGAAGAAGCTTTTCTGCCGCTCGACGATGGCTTGCGAGACGCGCTGGATCGTGTCGAAGCGCTGCTGGATGTTCTTCATGAACCAGCGCGCCTCCTGCAGCCGCGAGCTGAGGCCCGCGCCGCTGCCATTGGTCGAGCCGCGATTCTGCCGGATCGCCTGTGCGTAGAGGTCGTTGATTCGCAGCTTGGGCATCACGTCGGGATTCAGCACGACCTTCCAGTTGCGGCCCGATTTCTGCACGACGACGTCGGGGACGATGATGTTCGCTTCGGCGCGCGCGAAGCGCCGCGCCGGCTTCGGCTCGAGCGCCATGATCAGCGCCTGCGCCTCGCGCAGCAGCGCCTCGTCGGCACCCGTCACCGCCATCAGCCTTTTCATATCGCGTCGCGCCAGCAGCGCCAGATGCTGCTTGCAGACGATGATCGCGATCGTCTGCGCCTCGCAGCGCGGCAGCAGGCGCAGCTGCAGGCTCAGGCACTCGCCGAGATCGCGCGCGCCGACGCCGGTCGGCTCCATGCTCTGCAGCCACTTCAGCGCGCACTGCAATCGCTCGAGCAATTCCTCGCGCTGCTCCTCGCTCTCGGCGAGCTCGGCAGCGATCTCTTCGAGCGAGTCGGCGAGGTAGCCGTCGTCGTCGAGCGATTCGATCAGCACATGCAGCGCCGACAGGTCTTCGGCCGACAGCCGCATGCCGGGCAGCTGATCGCGCAGGAACTGCTGCAGCGACTGTGCCGCGGGATTGCGGTCTTGCGGATCGAAGTCGTCGTTGTCGCCGCTGCTCGCGCTGCTCGCCATGCTCGGCGTCTCGCGGATGCCGTCGAAGTCGTCGCGCTCGGTGCCGTTCTCCCAGTCCTCGCGCTCGGTCGTGCCGAATTCGGCGCCGTCCATCGCGGGTGCGTCGTCGCTCGCTTCGCCGCTCGCCGCTTCGGCGGCGTTCTCGGTCTCACGCTCGCCGCTGCGCTCGGCCGGCGTCAATCGCTCGGCCAGCGGCTCGAACGTGGGCGTCGTGTCTTCCTCGGTCTCGAGGAACGGGTTCTGCTCGAGCATCTGCTCGACTTCCTGATGCAGCTCGAGCGTGGAGAGCTGCAGCAGCCGGATCGACTGCTGCAATTGCGGCGTCAATGCCAAATGCTGGGAAAGTCGAACCTGCAATGACGGCTTCATACTTCTCTCGTCGCAGGCTCACATGCGGAAATGCTCGCCGAGGTAGACCTTGCGAACGTCGGCGTTCTCGACGATCTCGACCGGCGTGCCTTCGGCCAGCACGCGGCCCTCGCTGATGATGTAGGCGCGGTCGCAGATGCCCAGCGTTTCGCGGACGTTGTGGTCGGTGATCAGCACACCGATGCCGCGGCTCTTCAGAAAACTGATGATGCGCTGGATCTCGATGACGGCGATCGGGTCGACGCCCGCAAAGGGCTCGTCGAGCAGGATGAAGCGCGGCTGGGTGGCCAGCGCACGTGCAATCTCGACCCGCCGCCGCTCGCCGCCCGACAGCGCCGGCGCCGGCGAATCGCGCAGCTTGTCGATGCCGAGGTCGTGCAGCAAGCCGTTGAGCAGCTCGTCGATCAGCTGCGGCTTCAGCGGCTTGCCGTCGGGGTCGTACTGCAGCTCCAGCACCGCGCGAATATTTTCCTCGACGCTGAGCTTGCGAAAGATCGACGCCTCTTGCGGCAGATACGACAGGCCGAGGCGCGAGCGCCGATGAATCGGCAGCCGCTCGACGCGCTGGCCTTCGATCGTGATCTCGCCGGCGTCGGCACGCACCAGGCCGACGATCATGTAGAAGCTCGTTGTCTTGCCGGCGCCATTGGGGCCAAGCAGGCCGACCACTTCGCCGGCATTGACCGCGAGGTGCACGTCCTTGACCACCTTGCGGGTGCCATAGGTCTTCTGCAAGCCCTGCGCCGTGAGGCGGCTGGCGATGCGCGGCGTGATCGCGGCGGCGACCGCGCTCAACGCTTGTCTCCGAGCGCGGGACTTGTTTTCAGCGGCGGCGCCGACGCCGCCTCGGCCGCAGCCGGCGTTCCTTCGCGCGGCGTCAGCACCGCCCGCACGCGGCCGCCCGATGGGCTCGCGGCGGTGTTCCCACCGCCGCCGGAGACGCTGAAGACCTCGGTGATGTTGTCGTAGGTGATCAAGTGGCCGGTGATCTCGTCGCCGATCGACGCTCCGCGCAGACGCCGCACGATCGCGTTGTTGACGAAGCGCACGGTGTCGGCGCGGTCGTCGTATTCGAGCCGGTCGGCTTGGCCGTCGATGAACTCGTCGACACCTTCGCGCTTTTGGCGGAATGTCGCCGGCCGCCCCGCCACGCCGATCGCCATCGCGGTGCGGTAGCCGTCGGGCGTCTCGCGCACTTCGACCCGATCGGCCTTGATGACGATGCTGCCCTTGGTGATGATCACGTTGCCGCTGAACACGATCACCTGCTTGAGCAAGTCGACGGTGCCTTGCCGATCGGCGGCGACGTTCAGCGGCTTGTTGCGGTCGGCCCTTTCGGCCTGCGCCGGCGTACCGAGGGCCATTGCGAGCAGCAGCGGCGCGAGCAGCGAGAGGAACGAGGGAAGACGGTCGGTCATAGAGGCATGAAACTTGCAGGCCATTCTAGCCTCAAGATTTTTGCGCCTCTGTGAAATTCGGACGAACTTCGTCCGCGAGCGCAAGACTCAGCCGGCGCCGAGCCGCCTCAAGCGGCTGAGAGCCCCCTCGGGGGGCAGGAGCGGAGCGACGTGGGGGCCAACACTCAGCCGCTCTTGCGCACTTTTTGAACCAGGAAGTCGACGACGCTCAACGCCGCTTCATTCGTGCCGGCCATCGACCCCGATGTGAAGTAGCGCCCCTGAACGCCGAGCGCCGGAACGCCGTCGATCTTGTACGCCGCGCTCAGCTGGCGCGCCTGGCGCGCCTTGGTCTGGACCGAGAACGAGTTGAAGACTTCGAGGAACTTGGCCGAGTCGACGCCGTTCTTCGCCATGAACGCGGCGATCTCGGGTGCCTTGTCCAGGCGCTGGCGCTCGCCATGGATCGCGTAGAAGACCTTGCGGTGCATCGTCGGGATCAGGCCCATCGTTTCGAGCGCGTAGTAGATGCGTTGGTGCGTGCCGTAGGGCTCGTCGCGGAACGCGACCGGCACGCGCCGAAACAGCACGTCGGCCGGCAGCTTCTTCTGCCATGCATCGAGCGTCGGCTCGAACGCATTGCAGTGCGGGCAGCCGTACCAGAAGAACTCGATGACTTCGATCTTGCCGGCCGGCACCGGCAGCGGCTCGCTCAGCCGAACATAGTGCGTGCCCTCGACCGGAACGAACTGGGCCGCGGCCGGAGCGGCGATGACCGCGGCACTGAGGCCGACGCCGGCGGCGACCAGCTGGGTGGAGAACTCTCGACGATTCATCTTGTTCCTTGATGCGGGATGCGACGCCTTGCCAGACTCACGGCTTGCTCATTAAGTTCAACGCTGGACTCGCACCAGCGCCGACTCCACGCCCGAGCCATCGAGCTTTTCTTTCGTCGCATCGGCCTCTTCCTTCTTGTCGAACGGGCCGAGCCGGACCCGGTAGACGGTGCGGCCGGCCTGCTCGCGTTCGGTGACTTTGGCGGTCAGCCCGAGCATCGCCAGCTTGGCGCGCTGCTGGTCCGCATCTTCAGGTCGGGCGAATGCGCCGGCCTGCACGAAATAGCTGAACGGGTCAGGGCCCGCTTTGGTGGACGCAACGATCGGCGCGGTGGCCGTGGGCCGATCGGCGAGGATCGCTGCCGCATCGCGCGTGCTGGTCGGCGCCGACGCCGATGCACGTGCCGCGGTGATGGCGCTCGCCGCCGGCGCCGTGACGACCGGCGTCTCGACGCGTCCAGGCGGCGATGCGACGACACCGCTGGCGGCAGTGCCGGGGCGTGCCGGATTCTTGCCGTACAGCGGTCCGTTCGGGTCCCAGTTCTTGTTCTTCTCGGCCTCGGCCGCGTCCTGCTCGGCCGTGCGCTGCGGCACCTTGTTGACGAACGGCACCGGCACCTTGGTCACGTACAGCGCCACGCCGAGCGCAAGCGCCAGCCCGACCAGCAAGCCGACGATCAGGCCCATCACGAAGCCGCCGCGTTGAAGTCTCATACGTTCTCCAGACTCACATCTTTTCGGGTGCGCTGACGCCGAGGACGGCGAGCGCGTTGTGCAGGACTTGCTTGGTCGCGCTGAGCAGCGCCAGGCGCGCGCATGTCAGCTCGGCGTCGCCGTCGACCAGAAAGCGCTCGGCGCCGTAGTAGCTGTGGAAGGCGCTTGCCACGTCGCGCAAGTAGAACGCCACGTCGTGCGGCGCAAGGGCCGCCGCGGCGCTCGCGAGCAGCGCCGGGTATTCGGCGAGCTTGAGCATCAACGCGGCTTCGCTTGTTGCGCTGAGCCGCGCGAGGCTCGCCGACGCGAGCGAGTCCGCGTCGCCGCCCTTGTCGACGAACTGCTGGATCACCGAGCAGATTCGTGCATGCGCGTACTGCACGTAGAACACCGGGTTCTCGTCGTTGCGCTTGAGTGCGAGGTCGACGTCGAAGACGAACTCGGTGTCGGCCTTGCGGCTGATCAGGAAGAAGCGCACCGCATCGCGGCTGGTCCACTCGATCAGTTCGCGCAGCGTCACGTAGCCGCCGGTGCGCTTGGAGATCTTCACCTCCTCGCCGCCCTTCATCACCGTGATCATCTTGTAGAGCAGGTAGTCGGGGTAGCCGGCCGGGATGCCAACGCCCGCGGCCTGCAAGCCGGCGCGAACCCGCGCGATCGTGCCGTGATGGTCGGTGCCCTGCACGTTGATCACCTTGCCGAAGCCGCGCTGCCACTTCGTCACGTGGTACGCGACATCGGGCACGAAGTAGGTGTAGCTGCCGTCGGACTTGCGCATCACGCGGTCCTTGTCGTCGCCGTAATCGGTCGTGCGCAGCCACAGCGCGCCGTCTTGCTCGTAGGTCTTGCCGGCGTCGACGAGCCGCTGCACCGTCTCGTCGACGCGATGCTCGGTGTACAGGCTCGACTCGAGATAGTAGGTGTCGAAGTGAACGCCGAAGGCGCGCAGGTCCATGTCCTGCTCATGGCGCAGATAGGCCACCGCGAACTGGCGGATGCTTTCGAGGTCGTCGGGGTCGCCCGACGCGGTGAACTCGCGGTCGTCCGACTTGACCGTCTTCTTCGCGAGAAAGTCTTGCGCGATCGCCTCGATGTAGTCGCCGTTGTAGGCGTTCTCCGGCCACTGCGCGTCGCCCGGCTTCAGGCCCTTGATGCGGCATTGCGTCGAGGTCGCGAGGGTGGCGATCTGCACGCCGGCATCGTTGTAATAGAACTCGCGCGAGACCTCCAAGCCTTGCGATTCGAGCAGCTTGCTGAGCGAATCGCCGAGCGCGGCGTTGCGGCCGTGGCCGACATGCAGCGGCCCGGTCGGGTTGGCCGAGACGAACTCGACCATCACACGCTGGCCGTTCGACGGCTGTCGTCCGAACGATTCACCGGCCTGGAGCACCTCGGCGACGACCGCCTGCTTGGCTGCATCGGTGAGGCGGATGTTGATGAAGCCGGGCCCGGCGATCTCGAGCGCGGCCACATGGCGCTGCACCGCCGCCTGGCGGCCCAAGGCCTCGACCAGCGCCGCCGCCACGTCGCGCGGATTCTTCTTCAGCGGCTTGGCGAGCTGCATTGCCGCGGTGCAGGCGAGGTCGCCGTGACTGGCTTGCTTGGGGGACTCGAATGCGGCGGGGACTGCGGTGCCGGGGCTGAGCTGCTCGATCGCCTGGCTCAAGGCGCGCAGCAGCTCTTGTTTGGCTTCAATCATGGGCGAATTCTACGGTTGGCCTCTCGCGCGCCGGCCCGCACGAGGCGCAGATACAAGGAGTTGCCAGCCTTGGCCGATCAGGCGCAGTATTGGTGTGTCTTAGTGCCGCTGTTTTGGCCAGCACACCGGCACAGACGATGGAAAGATGGATGACCGGG
>VBCQ01000100.1 GCA_005882155.1 Betaproteobacteria bacterium | reverse complement strand
TCATCGGCCATTCGTCGCTGCGAACACAAAAAACCTTGCCGTGGGATGGGAAACCTTCATGAGCCACGGTGAGGCTTAGCCGACGCAGTTCCGCGTCGTCAGGCTGAGGAGTCGGCTACAGTCCAGCGGGCATTCCGATCCAGCGGTCGCCTGCGTGTGAGACACGGAGGGTCTTCGAACTTGAGCAAGATCGACGCGAATCTGTTGAACGAGCTGCGCATCGAAGGCCAGCATCGCGAGCACGATGGCGGCGGTGCGCCGCGCTGGCTGTGGCCCGCAGTGGGCAGCGCGCTCGTCGTCGTGCTGCTCGGCGCCGCCGGGTGGTGGTTCCTCACTGCGCGGCCGGTTGCGGTGCAGACGGCGGCCGCACTGGCGCCCGGCGCCGGCGGCGCGGTGGGCGCGCTGCTGCAGGCCACCGGCTATGTCACGGCGCGCCGCCAGGCCACCGTGTCAACGCAGATCACCGGCACGCTCACCAAGGTCCTGATCGAAGAAGGCGATCACGTCAAGGCGGGCCAGGTCATCGCGACGCTCGAAGACAGCGCGCTGCGCGCCGGCCTGGTCGCGGCGCAAGCCAACCTGCAGGCGGCGCAGGCGCAGGTGACGCAGCTGCAGGCACAGCTCGCGCAGGCCGAGGCCGATGCGCGGCGGCAGAGCGAGCTCGTCGCGAGCGGCATGACGACCCGGCAGGCTTCCGAGCAGTCGCGCACCACGGTCGCGAGCTTCACCGCCCAGCTCGACGCGCGGCGCCGCGAGGCCGACGCGGCGCGTGCTCAGCTCGCGCAGGCCAAGGTGAATTTCGACTACACCGTCGTGCGCGCGCCGTTTTCCGGAGTGGTCACTGAGAAGGCCGCGCAGGTCGGCGAGATCGTCTCGCCGCTGTCGGCGGGCGGCGGCTTCACGCGCACCGGCGTCGGCACCATCGTCGACATGGACTCGCTGGAAGTCGATGTCGACGTCAACGAGGCCTACATCGGCCAGGTCACGCCCGACATGCCGGCGCAGGCCGTGCTCGACGCCTATGCGGACTGGAAGATCCCGGCGCATGTGATCGCCATCGTGCCGGCCGCCGACCGCGGCAAGGCCACGGTGAAGGTGCGTGTCGCGCTGGAGCAGAAGGACGCGCGCCTGGTGCCGAACATGGCCGCGCGGGTCTCCTTCCTCGGGCAGAAAGTGGCCGCCACCGCGCAGGCGCCCAAGGGCGTGCTGGTGCCGGCGCAGGCGATTGCGCAGCGCGACGGCCGCAGCGTGGTGTTCGTGGTCGTCGACGGCAAGGCCGCGCAGCGCGCCGTCACGCCGGCGGCGCAGGATGTGGGCGGCATGAAGCTGCTGCCGCAGGCGGTGCAGGTCAATGAGCGCGTGGTGCTGTCACCGCCGCCGTCGCTGCACGACGGCGCGGACGTGAGAGTCGAGGACGCGCCGCACTGAGCAGCGGCGCGGCGAATGCAAACACAACGCAGGCAGAGAGGGCATGACATGGGCAAGCTGATCGAGATCCGCGACCTGTCGAAGGTGTACGAGCGCGGCAAGCAGAAGGTGGAGGTCTTGCACCACATCAACCTGGAGGTCGACGAAGGCGACTTCCTCGCGCTGATGGGGCCGTCGGGCTCAGGCAAGACGACGCTGCTCAACCTGATCGGCGGGCTCGACCTGCCTTCGGGCGGCAGCATCAGCGTCGGCGGCCAGCGGATCGACCAGCTCGGCACGGCAGCACTGGCGAAGTGGCGCGCGGCCAACGTGGGCTTCGTGTTCCAGTTCTACAACCTGATGCCCATGCTCTCGGCGCAGCGCAACGTCGAGCTGCCGCTGCTGCTGACCAAGCTCTCGTCCGCCGAGCGGCGCAAGCGCGCGGCCATCGCGCTGCAACTGGTAGGCCTGGCCGACCGCGCCGCCCACAAGCCGGGCGAGCTGTCGGGCGGGCAGCAGCAGCGCGTGTCGATTGCCCGCGCGATCGTCTCCGACCCGACGCTGCTGGTCTGCGACGAGCCCACCGGCGACCTCGACCGAAATTCCGCCGAAGAGGTGCTCGCCTTGCTGCGTGCGCTCAACCGCGACCACGGCAAGACGGTGCTGATGGTCACCCACGACCCCAAGGCCGCGGAGTACGCCAACCACACGCTGCAGCTCGACAAGGGCACCCTGGTCGAAGCCGAAGCCGCCATGGCCTGAGGAAGCGACGATGAAATACCTGCACCTCGTCTGGGCCTCGCTGTTCCGGCGCAAGACCCGCACCATCCTCACGCTGGTGTCGATCATCGCGGCCTTCCTGCTGTTCGGGCTGCTCGATGCCGTGCGCACGTCGTTCAGCCAGGCCGGGCAAAGCGCCAACGGCGCCGAGCGGCTGCAGACCGGCTCCAAACTCTCGTTCATCCAGACGCTGCCGATCGCCTTGCAGCAGCAGATGGAGCAGGTGCCCGGCGTGAAGAAGGTCACCTACGCCAACTGGTTCGGCGGTGCGTATCAAGACCCGCACAACCAGGTATTCAGCTTTGCGGTGGCGCCGAACTACCTCGATCTTTATCCCGAGGTGGCGGTGAGCGACGCCGAGCGCAAGGCCTTTGCCGAGACGCGCACCGGTGCGCTGGTGGGCGAGCGGCTGGCGCAGCGCTTCCATTGGAAGGTGGGCGACAAGATCCCGCTGCAATCGACGATCTTTCCGGATCGCGCGGGCAGCAAGAACTGGTCGTTCGACATCGTCGGCATCCTGCACGCCACCGACAAGAAGTCGGGCGGCTTCTTCGACCAGATGTTCCTGCTGCACTGGAAGTATTTCGACGACACCACGCCCTACAACCGCGGCACCGCCGGCTGGTACGTCAGCCGCGTCGCCGACGTGAACCAGGCCGACCGCGTGGCGAAGGCCATCGACGCGCTGTCGGCCAACTCCGATCATGAAACGCGCACGCAGACCGAGCAGGCCGCCACCGCCAACTGGATGAAGCAGCTCGCGGACATCGGCCTCATCGTCGGCTCGATCATGGGGGCGGTGTTCTTCACGCTGCTGCTGCTGTCGGGCAACACGATGATGCAAGCGGTACGCGAGCGCACCAGCGAGCTGGCGGTGCTGAAGACGATCGGCTTCTCGAACCGCAGCGTGCTCGCGATGGTGCTGGCCGAGTCGCTGCTGTTGCTGCTGCTCGGCGGCGTGATCGGGCTCGCGCTGGCGACCGCGCTGATTCCGGTCGTGAGCGCCGGCAGCGGCGGCATGCTCAACCTGCCGGTGGTCGGGGCCGACAGCTGGGTGCTGGGCTTCGCGCTGATGCTGCTGATCGGCCTGCTGGTCGGCGCGCTGCCGGCTTCGAGCGCGATGCGCTTGAACATCGTCGATGCGTTGGCGGGGCGTTGAGGGGCTGAACTTCTTCCTTCGCAGTCATCCAAACCCCGTTCGGGGAGTTTCCGATCATCCTGAGCCTGTCGAAGGACAAGCTCAGTGCGAACGGGAAAGTACGCTGGAGAATCCATGGCTTTCCTGAGAAATCTTTTGCTGCTGTTGCTCCTGATCGTGGTGATGGCAGTCTGGGTGATGCTGCCCTGGCCCGGCGCGCTGCTGCTGGCCGTGTTGCTCGCCGCTTGGCTCGTGCTGACGCGGCGCGGCCGGCAGGCCAGCTCGGTGGCGAGCGTGGGCATCAGCACGCTGCGCCAGCGCCTCGGCTCGTCGGCGGTCATCGTCGTCGGCATCGCCGGCGTGGTCGGCGTGTTGGTCGCGCTGCTGGCAATGGCCGAGGGCTACAGCGAGACGCTGCGCAAGACGGGCAGCGCCGACACGGCGATCGTGATGCGTGGTGCGTCGGCGTCGGAGGTGATGTCGGGGCTGGACCGCGACAGCATTACGCTGATCCCGCAGGCGCCCGGTGTCGCGCGCGACGCCAAGGGCGAGCCGGTGGCGTCGCCGGAACTGGTGGTGGCCGCCAACCTGCCGCTGAAGAACGGCGGCCCCGACGACGAAGGCAGTGTGCAGTTGCGCGGCGTCGGCGAGCAGGCGTGGGCGGTGCGGCCGCAGGTCAAGATCGTCGACGGCCGGCGCTTCCAGCCGGGGCTGCGCGAGCTGATCGTCGGCCGCGGCGCGGCCCGGCAGTTTGCCGGCCTCGTCCCCGGCCATGAGATCCGGCTCGGCAACCAGAAGTGGACAGTGGCCGGTGTGTTCGCGTCCGGCGATGCGATGGAGTCGGAGGTGTGGGGCGACGCCAGCGTGGTCGCCGACACCTACGGCCGCGGCAGCGGCCGCGCATCGGTCACCGTGCGGCTCGCCGACCCGCGGGCCTTCGCCAGCTTCAAGACCGCGCTGGAATCGAACCCGCAACTCAAGGTCGACGTCGCCACCACGATCGACTACTTCAGCAAGCAGTCCGAGCGGATGACGCAGGTGATCCGCATCATGGGCATCACGGTCGGCATCATCATGGCCATCGGCGCGATGTTCGGCGCGTTGAACACGATGTTCGCCGCCGTCGCGGCACGCGCGCGCGAGATCGCGACGCTGCGCGCGATCGGCTTCTCGGGCTTGCCGGTGGTGGTCGCGGTGATGCTCGAGACCATGCTGCTCGCGCTCATCGGCGGACTCATCGGCGGCACCGCCGCGTGGGCGCTCTTCAACGGCTACGCGGCGTCGACCTTGGCGGCCGGCACGGTCGGCCAGCTCACCTTCCAGCTGCATGTGACGCCCGAGCTGCTGTGGACCGGCTTGAAATGGGCGCTCGCCATCGGCTTCATCGGCGGCCTGTTCCCCGCGGTGCGCGCTGCGCGGCTGCCAGTCACGACGGCGTTGCGCGAGCTCTGAATGAACCACCCCCGAAGCGCCTTCGGCGCCTCACGGGTGACGACCACGCGAGGCGGTCAGAGCGCAGCGGTCATCTACACCTGGTCGGTCATCGTTCGCTGAAGCGGTGGGCATTTGCGGCGCAGTTCACCGCGCTGGCTGCTGCCCCTTCGCCGCCGCTTCGGCCGCGCGCTTCTTCTCGCGCAGCCGCGCCAGCTCCTCTTCTTCGAGCCGGCGCCGCGTCTCCTGCTGCTTGAGCATTTCCTGGTGGCGCTTCTCTTCGAGCTCTTCGGGGCTCGGGCCCTCTTCGATCGACAGCGACATGAACGCCGACGACGGCGGCTCGCCGCGCGCGCTCTTCAGCTTGATGTTCAGGCGCAGCTCGTTGGCCGAGTCGGCGTTGCGCAGCGCTTCCTCGAAGCTGATGAGGCCCTCGTTGTAGAGCTCGAACAGCGCCCAGTCGAAGGTGCGCATGCCGAGCTCGCGCGACTTGTCCATGATCGCCTTGATCTCGTGGAACTGAGCCTGGAAGATCTTCTCGGCGATCGTCGGCGTGTTGAGCAGGATCTCGATCGCCGCCGAGCGGCCGTTGCCATCTTCGCGCCGCACGAGCCGCTGCGAGACGATCGCGCGCAGGTTGGCCGACAAGTCCATCAGCAGCTGGGTGCGCCGCTCCTCGGGAAAGAAATTGATGATGCGCTCGATCGTCTGGCTCGAGCTGTTGGCGTGCAGCGTGCCCAGGCACAGGTGGCCGGTCTCGGCGAACGCGATCGCGTGCTCCATCGTCTCGGCATCGCGGATCTCGCCGATCAGGATCACGTCGGGCGCCTGGCGCAGCGTGTTCTTCAGCGCGTGATGCCACGACTTCGTGTCGACGCCGACTTCGCGGTGCGTGATCAGCGACATGCGCGACGGATGCACGTACTCGATCGGATCTTCGACCGTGATGATGTGGCCGGCCGAGGTGCGGTTGCGGTGGTCGATCAGCGCGGCCAGCGAGGTCGACTTGCCCGACCCGGTCGCGCCGACCACGAGCACCAGCCCGCGCTTGTTCATCACGACGTCCTTCAGCACCTCGGGCAGCTTGAGCTTCTCGAAGTTCGGGATCTCCGACGCGATGGTTCGCATCACCATGCTGACGCACTGCTGCTGCACGTAGACGTTGACTCGAAAGCGCGACACGCCGGGCACGGAGATCGCGAAGTTGCACTCCATCTCTTTCTCGAACTCGGCGCGCTGGCTCTCGTTCATCATCGAATGCGCGAGCGTGCGGGTGAGATCGGGGGTGAGCTTCTGCGCCGTCAGCGGCTTCATGCTGCCGTGCGATTTCATGCTCGGCGGGAAGTCGGCGGCGATGAACAAGTCCGAGCCGCCGGCCTGGTTCATCGCGGCCAGCAGCTTGTGCATGTAGGCGCGCGCCTGCTCTTCGGTGAACGATGACGACATGAGACTCCCTGGCAGATGTGGACGACAGCATGCCAGCGTTGGGTCGCCCCGAATCGCCGAAGTAGGGGGCGAAAACGCCCGAGATCGGGCGCCGCGGCGACGCTCGCCGTATGCTTGCGCGCACCGCTGCAAGGGGAAACGTCATGCTGCACCCGCAAGCTCGAGCCTTGCTCGACCTCATCGAAGAGCGCGGTCTGCCGCCGACGCACACACTGACGCCGGTCGAGGCGCGCGCGTTCTACCGCGAGCGGCGTTTCTTCACGCAGCCGAAGCCGCCCGAGGTGTCGCTGCTGCGCGACCTGCAGGCGAGCGGACCGCATGGTGCGATCCCGCTGCGTTTGACCAGGCCGATCGGCGCGGCGCCCGATGCGCTGCTGCCGGTGCTCGTCTACTTTCACGGCGGCGGCTTCGTCATCGGCGACCTCGACACTCACGACGTGCTGTGCCGCGAGCTCGCCAACGGCGCCGGCTGCGCGGTGGTGGCGGTGGACTACCGGATGGCGCCCGAGCACCCGTTCCCCCATGCCGTCGACGACTGCCTCGCGGCGACATACTGGGTGCAGCGCAACGCGGCCGCGCTCAACGTCGATGCGGCGCGCCTCGCCGTCGGCGGCGATAGCGCCGGCGGCAACCTCGCGACCGTGGTGTCGCTGCAGGCGCGCGATGCCGGTGATCTGCCCGTCATGTTCCAGCTGTTGATCTACCCCGCGACCGACATGCGCTGCACGGCACCGTCGCATCAGTCCAACGGCCAGGGCTATCTGCTGACGAGCGACACGATCGGCTACTTCATGCGTCACTACCTCAGCGAGCCCGCGCACACGGTCGACCTGCGCGCGTCACCGCTGCTGCACGACGATCTGACGCGCCTGCCGCCGGCCTTCGTGCTGACCGCCGGCTACGACCCGCTGCGCGACGAAGGCCTGCAGTACTCGCAGCGACTGAGCGAGGCCGGCAACCGAGTCACCCATGTCTGCTTCGAGCGCCAGATCCACGGCTTCATCACGATGGGCAGGGTGATCGACGAGGCGAATGCGGCGGTCGCAATGTGTGCCGGCGAATTGCGGCGGGCGTTCGCAGCGTAGCCCATCGCGCAGTAGCATCCGAAAAGCCGCCGAGAGGCTTGCCATGCCGCTGCACCAAACGATCCGCTTCTGCACCGCGCACGACGGCGTGCGGCTCGCCTATGCGACGAGCGGCAGCGGGCCACCGCTGGTCAAGGCCGGCAACTGGATGTCGCACCTCGAGTTCGACTTGCGCAGCCCCGTGTGGGGGCATCTGGTCGACATGCTGTCGCGCGACTACACGGTCGTGCGCTACGACCAGCGCGGCACCGGTCTGTCGGACTGGGATGTCGACGACATCTCCTTCGAAGCCTGGGTGCGCGACCTCGAGACCGTCGTCGATGCAGCCGGGGTCGACCGTTTTCCGCTGCTCGGCATCTCGCAGGGCGCCGCGGTCAGCGTGGCCTACACGATCCGCCATCCCGAGCGCGTGACGCATCTGATCCTGCACGGCGGCTACGCGCGCGGGCGCTGCAAGCGCAGCAGCGATCCGGCGAATCTGGAAGAGGCCGAGACGATGGCCAAGCTGGCCGAGCTCGGCTGGGGCAAGAACGACGCGGCGTTTCGCCAGTTCTTCACCACCCAGTTCATTCCGGGCGGAACGTCGGAGCAGCATCGCTGGTTCAACGAGCTCGAGCGCGTCTCCACCTCGCCGCGCAACGCGGCTCGGATGATCCGCGAGTTCGGTCAGATCGACGTCAGCGAATTGCTGCCGCAGGTGCGCTGCCCGACGCTCGTGCTGCACTCGAACCGCGACGTGCGGGTGCCGTTCTCCGAAGGCCGGCTGATCGCGAGCCTGATCGCGCACGCACGCTTCGCACCGATCGACAGCGACAACCATCTGATGGTCGAGCAAGACCCGGGCTGGTCGCGCTGGACCGAGGAGGTGCACGAGTTTCTCGGTACCGCGCGTCGACACGACCAGGACCCGCGCTTCGCGTCGCTGACGCCGCGCGAACGCGAGCTCGTCGAGCTGATTGCCCAAGGCCGTGACAACGCGCAGATCGCTGCGGTGCTGCAGTTGACCGACAAGACTGTGCGCAACCACATCACCAGCATCTTCGCCAAGCTCGAGGTCGAGAACCGTGCGCAGGCGATCGTGATGGCGCGCGACGCGGGATTCGGCAAGCGGCCGTAGTCCGCAATCTTCCACAGGGGGCAGCAGCCCCACCCATAGTTGCCCGCAATCGGCACATCGACCCGATTCCTGGGGCACGAGCCTCAGGCGGCGAACGCCCTCCTCGCGAATGATTCGCTCACGTCGATGCGACGTGATCAACCCTTTCGAGGAGCCGCCATGCAAGCCACCGCCATCGCCACCGACACCCCTCGCTATGCCAAGTGCATCGAAGTCTCCAAGCGAATTCGCTGGGACATCGACCGCGACGTGATTCGCGGCCGCGAGTTCGACCTGAGTCACAAGTTCTTGCCCGACGGCTTGTCGTGCATCGACGAGCTGAATTTTCTGAGCCCGAGCGAAGCGCGCTTTCTGAGCCAGGTGCAGGGCCGCACCTACGCCAACATGTACGGCCTGGTCGAGCGCTTCATCGGCGCGAAGGTGCTCGAGATCAGCCGCGACCACTGGCTCGGCGATCAGACCGCGCTCGAAGCGCTGATCCGCTTCACCGACGAGGAGCTGAAGCACCAGGAGCTGTTCCGCCGCATCGAGCGGCTCGTGGCCGAGCGCATGCCGCCGGGCTATCGCTTCGACGTCTCGCCCAACGACGTGGCCAACTTCGTTCTCGGCAAATGCACCTGGGCCGTGCTGGCGCTGACCTGCCACATCGAGCTGTTCAGCCAGGCGCACTACCGCGCGAGCATCGGTGCGGCCGAAGACCTGTCGGGACTGTTCAAGGACGTGTTCCTGTTCCACTGGAAAGAAGAATCGCAGCACGCGATCATGGACGAGCTCGAATGGGTGCGCGAAGACGCGAAGCTCGCGTCCGATGCGCAGCGCGACGCCGCGGTCGACGACCTGATCGCGCTCGTCGTCGGCGTCGACGGCATCCTGCAAGCGCAAGCCGCCGCCGACGCCGCCTACTTCCTCGAGGTGACCGGCATGGCCAGCGACGCCGACCGCGCGAGCAAGGTCAACGCCACGCTGCTGAAGGCCTATCGCTGGCAATACATCGTGTCGGGCGCGATGGAGCCGCGCTTCCAGAAAGACCTCGCCGCGGTGGTCAGCGATGCCCAGATGCAGCGCATCCAGGCGGCGCTGGCGCCGCTGATGTACGCGACGCCGACCCAGGCCGACGCGATCGTGGCCGCGATGGCGCATTGACAACGGCCGCATCGGAGCGAACCACCCCCACGCTCAGCCGCCGGGCGTGCGGGTTACGGAGCGGTTCAAATTTGCGCAGGCATTCCTAGAATCTGCCGTCGTCCCGCAGATCGTCAGGAGCCGGCATGAACGTCTTCGCGCGCACCTTCGTGGCCTTGTCAGCGATCGCCGTTGCGCTTTGCGCCGTGGCACAGAACCAGGTCACGCTGTCGATCTCCACCGGCCCGACCACCGGGGTCTACTACCCGCTCGGTGGCGGCATCGCGAACCTGCTGTCCAAATACGTGCCGGGTTACGCCGCCAATGCAGAGACCACCGCCGGCTCGGTCGCGAACCTGCAGCTGATGGGCCAGAAGAAATCCGACCTCGCGCTGTCGATGGCGGACGCAGCATGGGACGGCTTCAAAGGCCAGGGCCGCTTCGCGAGCGGCGCGGTGCCGGTGCGTGCGTTGATGGTCGCGTACCCGAACAGCATGCACGTCGTGACGATCGAGGGCACCGGCATCAACAAGTTCGCCGATCTGAAAGGCAAGCGTGTTTCGACCGGTGCGCCCAACAGCGCCACCGAAGTGATGGCGGCGCGCGTGCTCGAGGCGATGGGGCTCGACTTCGAGAAAGACATCAAGCGCGAGCGGCTCGACCCCGGCAAGTCGTCTGATGCGATCAAGGATCGCAAGCTCGACGCCTACTTCTGGGTCGGCGGCATTCCGACCTCGGCCGTCACTGATCTCGGCGCGACGCCGGGAACCAAGCTCAAGCTGATCGACCATGCCGACGCCGTCGATGCGATGAACAAGAAGTACGGGCCGCTGTACACGCGCGACACGATCCCCGCAAAGTCCTACCCCGGGCAAGAGCAAGCGGTGCAGGTCGCGACGGTGTGGAACTTGATCGTGGCCCACGCCGACATGCCCAACGACGTGGCCTACAACATCGTGAAGACGATCTTCGACAAGCGCGACGAGCTGATCCAGGTGCACAAAGAGGCGCAGAACTTCGACCTGAAGAACCAGAGCAATTCGGCCGCGTCGATCCCGTATCACCCAGGCGCGATCAAATACTTTGCCGAACGCGGCATCACGCTGAAGTGATCGGCGTGGAGCCGGTCGTCACCGAGCAGCAGCTCAAGAAGGCCGAGGAGTTCATCGCCGCCGAAGAGGGCGCGCATCACCGCTTTGCCGGCGCCTGGGGCCACTTCCTGTTCGCCGTCGCGGTGGCGATGAGCGTCTATCACCTGTACGCCGCCTACGGCATCGTGACGACGACGACGCTGCGCTACGTGCACGTCGGCTTCACGCTGTTCCTCGTCTTCCTGCTGTTCCCGGCGACGCGCCGGCTGCGCCATCGCTTCAGCATCGTCGACCTCGTCTGTGCGATCGCCGGCGTCGTGACGATCGCCTATGCGCTCGCCGGCGGCGACGACTTCCTCGACCGCGGCACCGCGCCGACGCTCACCGACAACGTGATGGGCATCGTGCTCGTGCTCCTCGTGCTCGAGGCGGCGCGCCGCTCGACCGGCTGGGTGATGCCGCTCGTGTGCGTGCTGTTCATCGTCTACGCGATGGCGGGCTCGCAGTTGCCGCCGCCGTGGACGCACCGCGGCTACGACATCGGCCGCCTCGTCGGCACGATGTACATGACGCTCGAAGGCATCTTCGGCTCGCCGGTCGACGTGTCGTCGTCGCTGATCATTCTCTTCACGATCTTCGGCGCGGTGCTGCAGTTCTCGAACGCCGGCCAGTTCTTCATCGACTTCTCGCTTGCCGCATTCGGCGGTCGCGCGACCGGCGCGGGGCGGGCGGTGACTGCGGCGTCGTTCCTGCTCGGCGGGCCGTCGGGCTCGGGGGTGGCGACGACGGTGACGCTCGGCACCGTCGCCTATCCGATGCTCGCCAAAGCCGGCTACGGCAAGAACGCCGCCGGCGGATTGCTCGCGGCCGGCGGGCTCGGCGCGATCCTCTCGCCGCCGGTGCTCGGCGCGGCGGCATTCCTGATCGCCGAGTTCCTCAAGATCTCGTACCTCGACGTGATCCGCATGGCGACGATCCCGACCTGCCTGTACTACTTCTCGCTGTTCCTGATGGTCGAGATCGATGCGCGCAAGCTCGGCATGAAGCGCATCGAGATTGCGCCCGGCGCGGGGGTGTGGCAGCTCACGAAGACGATGGGCTTCCACTTCAGCTCGCTGGTGTCGATCATCGTCTTCCTGCTGATCGGCTACTCGCCGATCGCCTCGGTGTTCTGGTCGACCGTGGTCGCGTTCCTGGTGAGCTTTCTGAACCGCGACTGCGCCTTGCTCGACCTGTCGCTGTTCACTGCGCGGCCGCCGGGCTGGGGCTGGCTGTTGCTGCGCCGCTCGAAGCTGATGCTCGCCCTCGAAGCCGGCTCGGTCGGCATGCTCAACGTGGCCGCCACCTGCGCCGCCGCCGGCCTGATCGTCGGCGTTGTCACGCTGACCGGGCTCGGGCTGCGCTTTGCCGACATCGTCATCACCTACGCCGGCGGCAGCCTCGTGCTGACGGCGATCTACGCCGCGCTGATCGTCTGGGTCGTCGGGCTCGCGGTGCCGGTGACGGCGAGCTACATCATCTGCGCGGTCGTCGCAGCGCCCGCGCTCATCAAGCTCGGCGTGCCCGACTTCGCCGCCCACATGTTCATCTTCTATTACGCGGTGCTGTCCGAGGTGTCGCCGCCGACCGCACTGTCGCCGTTCGCCGCCGCCGCGATCACCGGCGGCGATCCGTACAAGACGACGCTGCAGTCGTGGAAGTACACGCTGCCGGCCTTCATCGTGCCGTTCATCTTCGTGCTCGACCCGCTCGGTGTCGGCCTGCTGCTCGCGTTGCCGAAAGGCGGCTCATGGGGCGACGTCGTGTGGGTCACCGTGCTCGCGATGTTGGCGCTGGTGGCGTTGGCCGCCGCGGCCGAAGGCTGGTTGTTCGAGAAGACCTCCATCATCGAGCGCACACTGCTGCTCGCTGCGGGCTTGTTGTTCGTTTATCCGCATGCGCTGTTCGATGCGATCGGATTTGTGCTGCTGTGTGTGGCGGTGATGATGCAGGTGGTGAGGCGGCGCAAAGCGGCCAGCGTCGGCGCGTAGAGTCCCCCGTACCACCCGAGACACTCACTTCATTCGGCATGCATTTGTGACCCAACGAACGGTGCTTCAAGGAGAACATGATGCGACCGACTCATTGGCTGATGACCGCAATGCTCGGACTGATGCTCACCGGCTGTGCGAGCATCAGTACCGCCCCCACACCGGAAGCGCGGCAGGCATTGGCTCCGACCGGCAAGCTTCGCGTTGCGCTGCAACTTGCCAACCCGCTCAACGTGGTACGGGACTCCGCGTCGGGAGAAATGAAGGGGGTCGGATTGGACCTCGGAAAAGAATTGGCCCGGCGCCTGGGTGTTCCGTTCGAACCCGTGTTGTACCCGTCGGTCGGAGCTCTTCTGGACAGCGGGAAGTCCGGTGCCTGGGACGTGGCCTTTGTCGGGTTCAGTCCCGCGCGGGCACAGGAGTGGGATTTCACCGCGCTGCATCTGGAAGTCGAATTCGGCTATCTGGTGCCGGCCGGTTCTGCCATTGCAACCATGGCCGATGTGGATCGGCCCGGGACTCGAATTGCCTTGCAGGAGAAGTCCGGTCCCGATGTTTTCTTTTCGCGCACGCTGAAAGACGCCGTGCCGGTCCGCGCACCCAGCAATCTCGGCGCATTGGAAGCATTGAAATCGGGAAAAGCAGAAGTGATGGGCAGCATCAAGCCGGTGCTGTTCGAGATGTCGAATCAACTGCCTGGCTCTCGGGTTCTCGACGGCCGCCCCGGCATCGATCCGCACGCCATGGCGATGCCCAAGGGACGCGACCCCGGCCTGGCGTACGCGCGCCGGTTTATTGAAGACGCAAAGTCCGGCGGTGTGCTCAAGGCCGCGATCGAGCGCGCCGGCCTGCGCGGTGTCGCCGTCGCGCCTTGAGCAGGGAGACAAAGGACACGATGAACATCAGAATCCTTCGTGTTCTGGCAATCGTCATGGCCGCGCTGGCCATGGGCATGCACCTCGCACATGCACTCGAGCTCGTGCCGAAGCGGCGCTGGGATCCCGAGCTGTACTTGGCCGTGCAGTCGTCTCTGTACATGCTGTTCGGCAGCATCGGGCCGGTGCTCGAGATCGGCGCACTGGTGCTGGTTGCGCTGGTCGTGCGCACGGTCTGGGCGAGTCGGTCTGCGCGAACGCTTCCGCTGGTGAGCGTTGCGGCGATTACCCTTGCGCTGCTCGTTTGGGCGCTTGTCGTGCTTCCGGCCAACGCCCAGCTCACTTCATGGCAAACCTCGCGCGTGATGCCGCCGGATTGGGCGCGCTGGCGCGATCAATGGCAGTTCGGCCAAGCCTTCATCTTCCTGATTCACATCGTCGGGTTTTCGGCACTGGTGGTGAGCTCCGTCGAAGGACGAGCGCAGGATGCGTCGACCCTTGGGCGGCGCGCATGACCCAGTGCATCGCACTGCTGCGCGGCATCAACGTCGGCCGCGCGAAGCGAATCGCGATGGGCGAGTTGCGCGCCGCTATCGAGGAGCTTGGCTTCACCGGCGTTCGCACCCTGCTCAACAGCGGCAACGTCGTCTTCGAAGCCAAGCGCCCGAACATCGGCATGACCGCTGCCGCGATATCAGCCGCCATCCAAACCCGCTTCGGATTCACGGTGCCCGTCATCGTGCTCAGTGCGCAGGCCCTGGCCACCATCATCGCCGAGTGCAAGCACAGCCAGACGAGCGTCGATCCATCGAGGTTCCTTGTCGCGTTCGTCGCCAACAGCAGTGCGCTTGCGAAGGCGAAGCCCTTGCTTGCTCAGGCGTGGGAACCCGATGCAA
>VBCQ01000099.1 GCA_005882155.1 Betaproteobacteria bacterium | reverse complement strand
CCGTTGCCGGCGCCCGCTCCGAGCTTGCTCGCGTCCCACACGTAGCTGCGGAACGCGATGCGCGTGCGTGCGACGCCTTTGGGCTGCACGAGGTTCAGCGACAAGCCCCATGGGTAGAAGTTGAGCATCAGGTTCGGGAACACCCAGTAGTAGTAGGCCGCGATGCGCTGGCCGTGGTCGGGTGAGCTCGCCGGCAAGTCGAACACCTGCTCGCCGTCCTTTGCGAGTGCGAGCTGCAGGTTGGCGTAGCGGTAGATCTCGCTGCGGTAGTTGTGGAAGTCGAGCACCTGGTTGAGCGCCGGATGGATGAACGGAATGTGCAGCCCTTCGAGGTAGTTCTCGACGTACAGCGCCCAGTGCGCATCGATCTCGAAGTCGCGGTTCAGCGACGGATCGTGGCGAAATTGCTCCAGCGGCATCCAGCCGACGCGTGCCTGCACATGATCGCTGGCCGACGGGAAATTCTTCGCGCCCTCGAACTCGGGCATGAAGGTCATTCGCCCCTGCAGGTTGAAGCGCCGCGAGTGATAGCTGCAGCGGATCTGCTCGCCGCGGCACGGCGCCTTCACGAGCAGGTTGCCGCGGTGGGTGCAGACGTTCGACATGCAGCGCAGCGTGCCCGCCGCGTCGCGCGCGAGCAGCAGCGGTTCATCGAGGCAACCCGGCGACAGCTCGCGCGGCGACAGCGATCCCGGTTGCGCGACGTCGGCGAGGTCGCCGATCCACTGCCAGCTGCGCGCGAAGATTCGCTCGCGCGCCAGCGCATACGTGGCGTCGTCGCTGTAGAACGACGGCGCGATCGTCGCCGCCACGGTGATGTCGGGGTCGACGCTGTAGGTGTTGCTCAAGTGGCCTCCGCGCAGAGCGAGTCTTGCCGATTCTGCAACAGCCTACTTCTCGACGAACGCCCGCTCGATCACGTAGTCGCCTTGCTCGCCCTGGCGCGGGCTGATGTGAAAGCCGCGCGCGTCGAGCAGCTTGCAGGCGTCCTTCAGCATCGCTTCGCTGCCGCAGATCATCACGCGGTCGGTCGCGGCGTCGATTTGCGGCAGGCCGATGTCGGCAGCGAGCTTGCCCGAATCGATGAGGTCGGTCAGCCGCAATAGATCAGCTTGCCGCGCAGCATCTCGCCGAGGAACTCGTGCTCGGGCAATTGATGCTGGAAAAAGTCGGCGTAGGCGAGCTCGTCGACCTGGCGCACGCCGTGCACCAGCACGACCTTCTCGAAGCGCTCGTAGGAGTCGGGGTCCTGGATGATGCTGATGAAGGGCGCGAGGCCGGTGCCGGTGGACAGCAGGTACAGGTTCTTGCCGGGGCGCAGGTCATCGAGCACCAGCGTGCCCACGGGCTTGCGCCCGACGATGACTTCATCGCCCGGTTGCAGATGCTGCAGCCGCGAAGTCAGTGGGCCGTTCGGCACCTTGATGCTGAAGAACTCGAGGTGCTCGTCGTGGTTCGCGCTGGCCACGCTGTAGGCGCGCAGCAGCGGCTTGCCGTCGACCGGCAGGCCGAGCATCACGAAGTGGCCGTTGCGAAAGCGCAGGGCGGGGTCGCGCGTGGTGCGAAACGAAAACAGCGTCTCGTTCCAGTGGTGGACATGCAGAACGCGTTCGGTGCCGAGGTTTGCCATGGTCGTCGTCGAGAGTCGTCGATGGAAGGTTGAAGCGTGATCCCTTGCGGCCGCGGCGGCTATCTCGAACGGGACAGCTGCTTCCCGGCTCGCGGAATGCGCGCGGGCTCGGCCGAAAAGCCGCAAGGATATATGCTCGGCGCGAAACCCGATCGACAAGGGGCTTGTCATGACGATCACGATCCGGCGGGCGACGCCGAACGACGCGGCTGCCTATGCCCGCTTCATGAGCCACCCCGACGTGTTCGCGGCATTGATGCAAATGCCCTTCACCGACGAAGAGGTCTGGCGCTCGCGCCTTACCGACAGCTGCGCGCCGGGCAAGACCGACTTGCCGCTCGCCGCCGAGCTGCATGGCAAGGTGGTCGGCTCGGCCGGGCTGCACCCGGTGGGTTCGCAGATGCGGCGCCGCCATGTGCTGACGCTCGGGATTTCGGTCGCGCCCGAGGCGCAGCGCCAAGGCGTCGGCTCGGCGCTGATGGCCGCGATGTGCGACTACGCCGACAACTGGATCGGCGCGCTGCGAATCGAGCTCTTCGTCTATGTCGACAACGCCCGCGCGATCGGCCTGTACCGCAAGCACGGTTTCGAGATCGAAGGCACGTTCCGCGGCTATGCGATGCGCGACGGCGAGTACGTCGACGCGTATGCGATGGCGCGCCTGCACCCGCGGCCGCCGCAAATCGCGACGACCAAGACGACCGCATGACGACCGCGTTCGTGTCGGCGATGGCCCGCGTTGCGGTGCTCGTCGTTGCACTCGCAAGCGCCGACAGTGCAATCGCGCAGACGCAGGTCAGCGTGCCGAGCAACGATCACTCGCGCGCAGCGGAGTTGATGCTCAAGGCCTTCTGGTTCGAAGCCCGCGTCAGCGCGCCGGCGCCGGCCGTCGTGCTGCTGCACGGTTGCGGTGGGCCGTACGACCGGAGCGGTGAGTTGAGCGTTCGAATGCGTGACT
>VBCQ01000441.1 GCA_005882155.1 Betaproteobacteria bacterium | reverse complement strand
ACGGCTTCTCCATGGATGGGTACAGCGCCGTATGGTCGCCGCGACCCTGGCTCATCGCTACGGTAATTGTCCTAGCGCAATGTCACCGAGGTGTCTCGCGCCATCTGCGCTGTCGGTACTGGCGGCGAATAGCGATCGCGCAAGCTCGCGCTCGCGCTGGCCAACGGTCGAGAGAAAAGCGTGAGCGCCATGCATCGCCTTGAAGGTATCGAAGCCAGTCTCCAGAAAGCGCTGCAGCTCGCCGAGCCCGGCAGCTTGGGCCGGGCCGCGCATCAGCCGCAAGGTGTTGCGCACGAAGGCATTGCGGGTCAACCGGTCGAGCGACTCACCGACTGCAATCGTCAATGCGATCTGCCTTTCGCGCGACTCCGCGCGGCCGGTTGCCTGCCAAGCGAGGGTGTATGCGAAGGCATCCACATCCGATGACGCTAAGTGCGATGCCGTTTCGCTGTCGAGCATTTCCGACAGCGCGTGCAGCTCGGCGAGCGTGTCGACTGTGGCCACGATGTCATGCGGAAACAAGCGCACGAGGGCTGGCACGACGCGGACGAACTGTGCATCGCGCTCGGTAAAGTCGCGCGGGCCATACAACTCCTCGAGAAAGAAGCGCGCCGCGGGACCATAGCGGGATGTCGCGAGCAAGTCTGCATAAGTGCGCGCGAATCGCTTTTGCTGATAGGCCTTCAGCGCGTTGACGCGCGCCGCCAGATCGGGCGAGCTGTCGCGACGTGCCCTCTCCACGGCGACGCTATGCAATTGCCGAAGAATCGAACTGGCGCCGGCGGACATCGTTGCCATCTGTGCTGGAAGTGCGTGACTGTAGGCGGTGAACTCGGGTTTCCGAGTGCATGAGTTAGTCGTTCAACCCTAAGGTCGCGCGCTCGAACGGTGCAACACTCGCCCGAATTCTTCAACGTTCTACTTGTCCATGCAACGTCGAACCCTGCTCAAGCTCGGCATCGGCGCGACCGCGCTGCTCGCCGTCGCCGGCGGTGGCCTGGCGCTGCTGCGGCCCGGACTCGTCAATGGTCACTTGACGGCGGGAGCGCAGTCCGTCTTTCGCGGCGTCGGCCGTGCGGTACTCGATGGCAGTCTGCCCTCCGACGCCATCGAGCGCGATCGAGCGCTCTCTACGCACTTGAAGCGGCTGAACGATACGCTTGCGGCCTTTCCCGCGGCAACCCAAGCCGAGCTGTCGCAATTGCTCTCGCTGCTTGCGAGTGCAGCGGGGCGGATCGGCTTGACCGGACTGCGTGACGATTGGGCCAATGCCAGCGTCACCGACATTCAAAGCGCGCTGCAAGGCATGCGCGCATCGCGCCTCGCATTGCGGCAGCAGGTGTATCACGCGTTGCGCGACCTCACCAACGCGGCGTTCTACGCTGACCCGGTCGCTTGGCCGCTGATGGGTTATCCCGGCCCGCGGGCCATCGTATGAAGCGCAACGATGAGTCAACTTCCTGATCCGATTCGTGAAGGCCTCGCTCGAGGCTGGAAAGTGTTCGGTGGTCCGCATGCGGCGTTGCCGGCGAGCCTGAGCTGCGACGTCGCCATCATCGGCAGCGGCGCCGGCGCCGGCATCACTGCCGAGCTGTTGACGAAAGCCGGTCTCGAGGTCGTGCTCATCGAAGAAGGCCCGCTCCGATCGAGCACGGATTTCAAGCAGCGTGAAAGCGACGCCTATCCGAGCCTCTATCAGGAAAGCGCGGCTCGCAAGACCGCAGACAAGGCGATCAACATCCTGCAAGGTCGTTGCGTCGGTGGATCGACGACGGTGAATTGGACGAGCTCGTTTCGCACACCGTCGTCAACGCTGAGCTATTGGCAGCAACGCTTCGGCCTCGCTGAACTGACCGACGATGCGATGTCGCCATGGTTCGCCGCGGCCGAGCGGCGCCTCAACATCGGTCCCTGGCTCACGCCGCCCAACGAAAACAACGACCTCTTGCGACGCGGCGCCGCCAAGCTCGGCATTCCGGCGGCGGCGATCCACCGCAACGTCAAGGGCTGCTGGAATCTCGGCTCCTGCGGCATGGGTTGCCCGACGAATGCCAAGCAGTCGATGTTGGTTACGACCATCCCCGCTGCGCTCGACCAAGGCGCAAATCTGATCACGCAGACGCAAGCGCGCGAGTTCGAGCTCAGCGGCGGCAAAGTGGCCGCACTGCGGTGCACGCCGGTGAAGATTGACGGCACACCGGCATCGGACAGCGTCACCCGCATCGTCGCCAAGCACTACGTCGTTGCAGGCGGTGCGATCAATTCTCCAGCCTTGCTGAAGCGTTCCAACGCGCCTGACCCGCATGGCCGGCTCGGCACACGGACCTTTCTGCATCCGGTCGTGATTTCAGCGGCCACTTTCGATCAAAACGTCGAGGCTTGGAACGGCGCGCCGCAGACGATTTATTCGGATCACTTTCTAGGCACTCAGACCATCGATGGGCCGATTGGCTACAAGCTCGAAGCGCCGCCGATGCACCCCGTCATTTTCGCGTCGACCTTGACGGGCTTTGGCCAGCGGCAGGCCGAGTTGCTGAGAAGCTTTCCGCAGATGCACAGCCTCCTTGCATTGCTGCGCGATGGCTTCCATGAGGAGTCGCCGGGTGGCACCGTGACGCTTCGCTCCGACGGCACGCCGATGCTCGACTATCCACTCACCGATTTCGTCATGGAGGGCGCGCGGCGCGCCTTCCTCAGCATGGCGGAGATTCAGTTCGCCGCTGGCGCGCGCACGGTGAGCCCGGTGCATGAAATGGCGACTTCCTACACGACCTGGGCTGAGGCGCGTGATGCGATCCGTGCGTTGCCGATGAAGCCGTACGTCACGCGTGTCGTCAGCGCCCACGTGATGGGCGGCTGCGGTCTCGCCGGCAGCGAGCGTCTCGGTGTCGTGCGGCCGGACGGGCAGCACTGGCAGCTCAACAACGTATCGGTGCACGACGGCTCCTTGTTCCCGACCAGCATCGGCGCGAATCCGCAATTGTCGATTTACGGCCTGGTGAACAAGCTCGCGACCGGCCTCGTCAAGCGGCTGAACGGTCGCGACGTGACGCTGGCCTGAACGTCGCTGCTAGCATCGGACGATGCTCGCCCGCCTTCAGCAATTCATCACTATCGGGCTCGTCCTGCTCGCGGCGCTTTGGGCGACCTATTTCGTGCGCGCGGGCTCGCCTGCATGGGCTGCGGCCGGCGCACTGCTGATCCTGTTCGGCTATGCGCTTTTTCTCGCGACCGAGTTCGTCCTGCTTTGGTTCGTCAATCGTGGCGACGCAGCGCCGCGTGCGAGCGTGGGCCAACTCGTCGCCGCGTGGTGGAACGAAGTGCTGACCGCGCCGCGCGTGTTCTGCTGGCGCCAGCCGTTTCGATCCAACGCAGTGCCCGATTTTCTGCCCACCAACAGCGGGAGCCGCGGCGTCGTGTTCGTGCACGGCTTCGTTTGCAATCGAGGTCTGTGGAACCCGCTGATGTCGCGCTTGCGCCAGCTCGGCATCCCATTTGTGGCGGTCAACCTCGAGCCGGTGTTCGGCTCGATCGACCACTACGCGGATATCGTCGACGATGCCGTGCAGCGCGTCGCCGCAGCCACCGGCCAGGCGCCTGTGCTGGTCGCGCACAGCATGGGCGGACTGGCCGTGCGCGCATGGCTGGATGCTCACCAGGGCGACGATCGTGTGCACCATGTCATTACCATCGGCACACCGCATCACGGCACGTTTCTCGGCCGCTTTGCCCACACGACCAATTCGCGCCAGATGCAATTGAAGAGTGAGTGGCAGCGGCAACTTGCCGCGCGCGAGCCGGTGGAACGCTTGGCCCGATTCACCTGCTTCTACGGCCACTGCGACAACATCGTTTTCCCCGCATCAATGGCGACGCTAAGCGGCGCCGACAACCGGCACGTGGCGCGCTGCGCCCATGTGCAAATGGCGCATCACGAAGACGTGTTCAATGAAGTGCTGCGTTGGGTCAGCTCGTCGTCATCGGCCGTCCGCGCTAGCAGCGAACCCGGCGCCATTCCGGCGCGATAGGCAAGCCACGCGACCGCAACTGCGCTCAGCAGGTGCATCAGCGACTGCCCGCTGACCCAACCGGTGGCGTTGAACAGCGCCGCGTCGGCGAGTCCGGCAGCGTGCGCGAGTCCGTAGAGACACAGCATCCACAGCCAATCGGCCGATGACGTGAATCGCCCGGCCAAGTTCACCGCGCCGGACGGCACCAGCAGCAGCGGCAGCGCTTGCAGCAACAGTAGCGCGCGCAGATCGCCTTGGTGGCTGAGCAATTGGCCGGCGGCCCACCACGACGCAGCGATTACGCTGATCGCCACTCCGATCTCCATTGCACGCGGTCCGCTGAACGCTGCATCGATGCGCTCGGCCAGGAACGCGAGCAGCAGGAACGTGACTGCGCCGGCAGAGAAGAGTTGCGTCATCGCACGCATCCAATCGCCGGGTGCAAGGTCGAGCGCGGCGGACCCGATCGCCTGCAACACGGCGCTGGTGAAGAACCCGAGCCACGCGGCACGCAGTCCCGCCGGCAAGCGGCCGACGCGCGTGAGCCATACGCCGGCGAGGCCTGCGGTGAGCAGCGGCAAGCACGCGAGCGCGTTGAACGCGCGCGGCATGCCGGCCCACAAGCGCGG
>VBCQ01000442.1 GCA_005882155.1 Betaproteobacteria bacterium | reverse complement strand
GACCATTGAAGGCGGCAGCCCGAAGATCAGCGAGCGCGTCGCGCCGTTGATCGCAGTGCCGACGACCGCGGGCACCGGCAGCGAGGTCGCACGCGGCGCCATCGTCATCGTCGACGATGGCCGCAAGCTCGGCTTTCACAGTTGGCATCTGGTGCCGAAGACCGCCATCTGCGACCCCGAGCTGACGCTCGGCCTGCCGCCGCTGCTCACGGCCGCGACCGGCATGGACGCGATCGCGCATTGCATGGAGACCTTCATGGCGCCGGCCGTCAATCCTCCGGCCGATGGCATCGCGCTCGACGGCCTCGAGCGCGCATGGGCGCATATCGAGCGTGCAACGCGCAACGGACACGACCGCGAGGCGCGCTGGAACATGATGAGCGCAAGCATGCAAGGCGCGATGGCGTTTCAGAAGGGCCTTGGCTGCGTCCATTCGCTGAGCCACAGCCTCGGCGGCGCGAATCCGAAGTTGCATCACGGCACCTTGAACGCGGTGTTCCTGCCGGCGGTTGTGCGCTTCAACGCCAGCGCTGACACGATGATCAAAGACCGCCGCCTCCAGCGAATGGCGCATGCGATGGGCCTCGGCGCCTGCGACAGCGCAGGCACCGAAGTCGCTGATGCGATTCGCGAGATAAATGCGCGACTGGGCCTGCCGTCAGGACTCGCCGCGATGGGCGTGGGCAGCGACCTGGTCGAGCGAATCGTCGCCGGTGCGATGGCCGATCACTGCCACAAGACGAATCCGCGAATTGCGAGCGAGCAGGATTATCGGGAGATGATCGAGGCGTCGATGTGAAGGGTTCTCTCCCTCTCCCAGGGGGAGAGGGAATGATTCATTCAAGCCATCGCCACCTGCACGCGATTGCGCCCTGCCCGCTTGGCGGCATAAAGCGACGCATCGGCTCGCTCGAGCAGCGCGCGCATGTCCTGGCCGGCATCGGCGTCGCACAGGCCGATGCTGATCGTCAGAGTCAAGCCGGGTGCGAGCTGCTGCCATTCGTAGGTCTCGACAGCGCGGCGCAGGCGCTCGCAGATGTCGCTTGCCACCGCGAGCGGCGTGCCGACGAACAGGACGAGAAACTCTTCGCCGCCCATGCGCGCCAAGAGGTCGGACCCGCGCGTGTTGTCGAGCAGGATGCGCGCCACCGCGCGCAGCACGTCGTCGCCGACGCCGTGGCCGTAGCGATCGTTGACGAGCTTGAAGTGGTCGAGGTCGACTGCCGCGATGCTCAGCGCGCCACGGCGCTCGCGTGCGGACGCCATCTGCAGCGGCAGCTCGTGATCGACGCGGCGGCGATTCGCGAGACCCGTCAGCTGATCCTCGAGTGCGTGCCGGCCGAGCTCGTGCGCGCGCACCACGAGCTGCTGGTTTTCGGCTTCGAGCTTCATCGCACGCAAGCGCTGCACCTCGGCGTCGAGCCGGGCGCGCTCGGTCTCGCTGCGCGCGTGCTCGAGCTCCAGCCGGTTGAGCAGCAGCCGCGCCTGCGTGTCGGCCTGCTGCTTCATTCGCTCGCGCTCGAGCGGCAGCATCGCCTCGTGATGCTCGAGCGCCTGCGCCGCATCGCCGCGCGCCTTGCAGCAGTCGTACAGACCCTCGTGCATGCTCAGCAGCATCGCGTGGTCGTCGGTCTGGTGGGCCTGCGCGAGCGCCTGCTTGTACAACGCGACGGCAGAGTCGATGTCGCCGCGGCGCCGCTCCAGCATCGCGCGGTCGGCGAGCATCGACAGCGACAGGCCGCGGTAGCCGTGCTCATCGGCCAGCCGCTCGGCTTCGTCGATGTTGCGCAGCGCATCGTCGTAGCGAGCCAGTCGAAGTTGCACCATGCCGAGGTTGCCGTGGCTGATCGCGATCCGGTGCGCGTTGCCCGAGGTCTTTGCGAGCGCGAGCGCATCGTTCGCATAGGCCAACGCGCGCTGCAGCTTTTCTTCGGCGGTGCACAGGTTGTTCAGTGCGCTGAACATCTCCTCGCTGCCATTGATTTGCTGTGCGATGTCCAGAGCCTGCAGCTTGAAGCGCTCGGCGCGTTCGGGGTCGCCCATCAACTCGTACGTGACGCCGGTGCGATTCAAGGCCCAGCTCATCAGCGAAGGGTCTTTGGCCGCGCGCGCGGCATCGAGTGCTTTGGTCACGTGGATCAATGCGTCGGCGTGCAGGCCGACCTCGTTGTAGGCCATTGCCAGCGTACACAGCAGTTGCGCTCGCTCGGCCGCATCGCGCGTTCGCTTGAGCATCGGAATCGCCTGCAGCGAGTGGCCGATCGCCGCTTCGGAGTCGCCGAGCCGCCACTCGTGCAACGCGAGCAGGCCGAGCGCCGACGCCTGCAGCCGTTGCTGCCCCGCATCGCGCGCGAGCTCGAGTGCATGCATCGCCGATCGCACACCGGCGCGATGGTCGCCCGCGCGGCGCGCGTCCGTTGCGTGTTCGAGCGCGGCGCGTGCCTGCTCGAGCAAAACGGATCTGGAACTGCGGCGGGCCATGACCACGAATGATGCGACGATCGCCGCAGTATGCAACTCCGGCAGCGTGACGCAAGCACGAAAAAGCCCGCAAGCCGTGGAGCTTGCGGGCTGACTTGGGCGCTAGAACTTAGGCGTGCTTCTTGTCGAAGAACTGCTCGTCTTCGGTCGAGCCTTTCAGCGCCGCGGTCGACGATTCGCGCTCGATCGTCGTCGTCACCGCATCGAAATATCCGGTGCCGACTTCACGCTGATGTTTCACCGCGGTGAAGCCCTTCTCGGCGGCAGCGAATTCCTTCTCCTGCAGCTCGACAAAGGCCGTCATGTTGTTGCGCGCGTAGCCGTAAGCGAGGTCGAACATGCCGTAGTTCAGCGCATGGAAACCTGCGAGCGTGATGAACTGGAACTTGTAGCCCATCGCGCCCAGCTCGCGCTGGAACTTCGCGATCGTCGCGTCGTCGAGGTTCTTCTTCCAGTTGAACGACGGCGAGCAGTTGTACGCGAGCAGCTTGCCCGGGAACTTCTTGTGAACCGCGTCGGCGAAGGCCTTTGCGTACGCGAGGTCAGGCTTGCCGGTCTCGCACCACACGAGGTCGGCGACTTCGGCGTACGCGAGTGCGCGCGAGACCGCCTGCTCGAGGCCCGGCTTGGTTCGGTAGAAGCCTTCGATCGTGCGCTCGCCGGTGCAGAACGGCTTGTCGGTGTCGTCGACGTCGCTGGTGACGAGGTCGGCGGCTTCGGCGTCGGTGCGAGCGATGACGAGGGTCGGCGTGCCCATCACGTCGGCCGCGAGGCGCGCAGCGACGAGCTTGCTG
>VBCQ01000440.1 GCA_005882155.1 Betaproteobacteria bacterium | reverse complement strand
GTCCTTCAGCGCGTCGATGATGTGCTGCGCACCGGCCGTGAAGTCGGTGGTCGACGTCGGCAGGTATTCCTCATGGACGATCTTGGCGTGCTTGATCGCGTCCTTGAACGCCTTCACGCCGTCGCGGCCGAACGCATAGTCCTGCGCGAGCGTCGCGATATTGACGCCTGCCTTGTCGAGCGCCACGGCATTGCTGATCGCGTCCTGCGAGCTGTTGCGGCCGGTGCGGAAGACGTACTTGTTCCATTTGTCGCCGGTGATCGAATCGGCGACCGCCGGCTCGACCAGCAGAATCTTCTTGTACTCCTCGGCCACCGGCAGCAGCGCCAGCGCAACGCCCGACGACGAGGGGCCGACCGCGATGTCGGCCTTGTCGTCGCCATAGGCCGCGGCGAGCAGGCTCTTGCCGACGTCGGGCTTGCCTTGATCATCCTTCTCGATGACGACGAGCTTCTTGCCGGCCACCGTCATCGTGCCGCCGGTGGCGTAGTCGAGCCCCATCATCAGTCCGGTCTGCGTCTGCTTGCCATAAGCTTCGAGCGGGCCGGTGCGACTGTAGACATGGGCGATGCGGATCTCGCCCTTGGCTTGCGCGAGCACGCTGCCGGACAGCAGCGACAGCGCAG
Source organism: Betaproteobacteria bacterium (assembly GCA_005882155.1). Classification (GTDB taxonomy): domain Bacteria; phylum Pseudomonadota; class Gammaproteobacteria; order Burkholderiales; family Burkholderiaceae_C; genus Albitalea. Next base: position 5,726 of record VBCQ01000440.1, on the reverse strand, counting down.
TGGTAGCAACAGCGGCCAGTGCAGCGCGCCGAGCGCGGTTCGATGCGGACATGAAGTCTCCTTCGTTCGTGGTTCTCGATGCGCGACGAAGCGCAAACCTCGTGCCAACGGGAACCGCGCTTGGATTCAGCCGATCGGCCGTGTCGACTGCCCGCGATCCGGTCAGGCGCGCGACACAGTGCCTGGCCGGCAGGCACAACGCTTGACTGCTTGTCCGACACGCCAGTCCCTCACGTCACGGGACACTACCTGTTGCCCGCTCGTCGATTCTGTAGAAAACTGCGACGACGAACCGTGCCCCGGGGGCCCCTATCGGGCAGGCACGAGAAGCACATTGAACAGCAGTGAGTCGTTTTTTTCGCGGATGGTGGCGGCGCTCGACAGCCCGCTGTGCGTGGCAGACCGCTCGGGACAGATCCGGGCGGCCAATGCCGCGTTCGCACTGCTCGCAGGCCACAGCGTCGCCGCCCTGCAGGGCATGTCGCTGCGCGCCTTGCTGAGCGCGGCGGACGCGTCCGCGCTGCTGGCGCAGATCGAGCGACCCGAGCCCGACCCACGCGAGACGACCACACCATTCGGTGCGGTCGAGGCGACGCGCCAGCCGGTGCGCTGGCGGGTGCTCGGCGCGCCGGAGCCCGACAGCGACTCGGTTCTGATTTCAGCCGCTGCGGCCGCGCCCGATCAGGCGGCACGCACGCAGCGCGCGCTGCTCGAGCTGACGGCGATCCTCGACAACGCATCGGCGGGCATCGTCTTCACCCGCGACCGCGTGATCCAGCGTTGCAACCAGCGCGTGGCCGACATCTTCGGCTACGCGACGCCCGAGCAACTGACGGGCCAGCCGACGATTCGGCTGCTTCCGGATGCCGACAGCTTCAATCGACTCAGCGTCGAAGCGACCCCGTTGTTGTCGGCCGGCCGCTTCTTCCACATCGACTGGTTGCTGCGCCGCGCCGACGGCAGCGACGTCTGGTGCAACGTCTACGGCAAGGCGGTCGACCCGGCCGACACCGAAGCCGGCACGGTGTGGATCATCGAAGACATCTCCGAGGCCAAGCAAACCGCGGAGAACTTGCGCCAGACCTCGCGCCTGATGAGCGCGATCATGGAGAACGCGCCGGTCGGCATCGTGCTGACGAAGGACCGGCGCATCACCGGCTACAACGCGAAGTTCCGCGAGATGTTCGGCTTCCGCGACGACAGCGGCGTCGAGCAGCCGGGACGCGTGCTCTATCGCACCGACGACGAATACGCAGCGGTCGGCGCGGTCGCTGCGCCGCTGCTGTCCACCGGGCGACCGTTCCACACCGAGCTGTTCATGCGCCGCCAGGACGGCAGCGACTTCTGGGCGAGCCTGATCGGCTACGTGCAAGACCAGGACCACCCGCGCGACGGCACGATCTGGATCCTCGAAGACCACTCGGAGCGCAAGATCGCCGAAGAGGCGCTGAAGCAGGCGCGCGACGAACTGACGGCGATCTTCGACAACGCGTCGGTCGGCATCCTGTTCACGCGCAATCGCGCGTTCCAGCATTGCAACCGCGGCGCGGCCGAAATCTTCGGCTACCGCTCGCCCGAAGAGCTGGTGGGCAGGCCGGGCAGCGTGATCTATCCGGACGCGCAAAGCTACGAGCGCATCGGCCGCGAGGCGGGCCCGCTGCTCGCGGCCGGCAAGTCGTTCCACGCCGAGTGGCTGTACAAGAAGGCTGACGGCACGCCCGTGTGGTGCCGCCTCTACGGCAAGGCGGTCGACCCGTCGAAGACCGACCAGGGCACGGTGTGGATCGTCGAGGACATCACCGATGCGAAGCAGACCGAGGAGGCGCTGCACCATACCTTGCGCGAGATGGAAGCGATCATGCGCAACGCGCCGGTCGGCATCATCTTCACCCGCGAGCGGCACATCGTTCGCTACAACCCGAAGCTCGCCGAGCTGTTCGGCTTCGACGGCGAGCAGGCCGTCGGCCTGCCGGCGCGCGTGCTGTACCGCAGCGACGACGAATACCAGTCGCTCGGCAAGATCGCCGCACCGCTGCTGTCGCAAGGCAAGCCGTTCCAGATGGAGCTGTTCATGCGGCATCAGGATGGCTCGGACTTCTGGGTCAACCTGATCGGCTATGTGCAGAACAAGGACGATCCGGCCGAAGGCACGATCTGGATCTGCGAGGACCGCAGCGCCTTCAAGCAGGCGCAGGAACGGGTCGAGCGAGCCAACGCCGAGCTCGTCGTCGCGCGCGACCGCGCCGAGGTGGCGAACCGCGCGAAGAGCGATTTCCTCGCCAAGATGAGCCACGAGCTGCGCACGCCGTTGAACGCGGTGCTCGGCTACGCGCAGATCCTGCAGCGCGAGAAGACGCTGAGCGATCGCGCGGCCCTCGGCCTGGCCACCATCGAGCAAAGCGGCCAACATCTGCTGACACTGATCAACGACATCCTCGACCTGTCGCGCATCGAGGCCGGCAAGCTCGAGCTCGACCCCGGCGTCGTGGTCTTGCCGTCGTTCCTCGGCGTCGTCGCCGACATCGTTCGCGTCAAGGCCGAGCAGAAGGACCTGCTGTTCGACTTCGACGCGCCGGCCGATCTGCCGCGCGCCGTGCGCGTCGACGACAAGCGCCTGCGCCAGGTGCTGCTGAACCTGTTGAGCAACGCCGTCAAGTTCACCGACCGCGGCATGGTCGCACTCAACGTGCGCGCGCTGCCGCAGGTCAGCGGGCTAACGCGATTGCGCTTCGAGATTCGCGACACCGGCATCGGCATCGCGGCCGAGCATGCGCCGCGGCTGTTCCAGCCATTCGAGCAAGTCAGCGAGCAGAGCCGGCGTTCCGGCGGGACCGGTCTCGGCCTGGCGATCAGCCGCGAGCTGGTGCGCTCGATGGGCAGCGACATCACGGTCGACAGCACACCCGGGGTCGGCAGCGCGTTCGCCTTCGAGCTCATGCTGCCGGTCGTCGAGACCGCTGCCGTCAGCACCTCGCGCTCGCGCGTTGTCACCGGCTACGAGGGGCCGCGCAAGAAGGTGCTGGTGGCCGACGACATCGCCGAGAACCGCGCGTTGGTGGTCGACTTTCTGCGCATGCTCGACTTCGCGACGGCCGAGGCGGCCAACGGCGTCGCCGCGCTGATCGAGGCGCGCGCCTTCGTGCCCGACCTCATCCTGATGGACAACGTGATGCCGCTGATGGGCGGCGTCGAGGCGACGCGCCGCCTGCGCGAGGACCGCGACTTCGATGCGGTACCGATCATCGCGGTGTCGGCGAGCGCTTCGCAAACCGACCGCGAGCGCAGCCTCGCCGCCGGCGTCAACGCATTCCTGCACAAGCCGGTCGACTTCGACGAGTTGCTCAAAGCGATGCAGTCGCTGCTGCGCGTTACATGGACTTATCGCGACGTTGCGGCACGCGCCGACGGCGCGGCAGTCAAGGGCTATCTCGGCTCCGGCGCCTGAATCAGCGGCAGCTTCTCGTACAAGGTCGCCCGCGAGATTCCGAGCAGCTTCGACGCGGCGAGCTTGTTGCCGCCGGTGGCCGCGAGCGCGGCACGAATCGCGTTGGCCTCGAGCTCGGCGATCGCCTGAGGCAGCGACTTGAGCGATGCGAGCGCGGGGGGCGAGGCTGCATCGGTGTCCACCTCGTCAACCGACGCACTCTCGGCCAGGTCGACTCGCAGGCCTTCTGCCCGCCCCGCCAGCGCCGGAAAATGCGCCGCCGTCAGCAGCAAGTCGTCGGTCATCAGCGTGGCCTGCTCGAGCACGTTACGCAGTTCGCGGATGTTGCCGGGCCACGGCTGCTGCGCCAGCAAGTCGAGCGCGTCGGAAGCCAGGCTCTTGTGCGGCAGGCCGCTGCGCCGCGCGATGTCGTCTTCCAGCGCTTCGACCAGGGCTTCGAGGTCGGCGAGCCGCTCGCGCAAGGTCGGCAAGCGAATCGGCAGCACGTTGAGGCGGTAGTACAGGTCGGCCCGGAACTGGCCTGCCGCGATCATCGCCGGCAGGTCGCGGCTCGTCGCCGCGATGATGCGAACGTCGACGCGGACGACCTGGTTGCTGCCCAGCGGCTCGACCTCCTGCTCCTGCAGCACGCGCAGCAGCTTGGTCTGCAGCGCGAGCGGCATGTCGCCGATCTCGTCGAGGAACAAGGTCCCGCCGTCGGCGAGCTTGAACTTGCCGTCGCGCCCCTTGCGGTCGGCGCCGGTGTAGGCGCCGGGCGCGACGCCGAAGAACTCGGCTTCCAGCAGGCTGTCGGGCACCGCCGCGATGTTGACTCCGACGAAGGGCCGCGGCGCGCGCGAGCTTGCCGCATGGATGCCATGCGCCAGCAGCTCCTTGCCGGTCCCGGTCTCGCCGAACAGCAGCACCGTGCTGTCGGTCTGCGCGACGCGCCGCGCCTGGCGCTTGGCCTCCATCGCCGCAGCGCTCGCGCCGATGAAGCTCGCGATCGTGTACTTCGGCCGGCGCTGCGCCGCGAGCTGTTGGCGCGCATCGTCGAGCTCGCGCTGCAAGCGGGTGAACTTCGTCATCAGCGGCTGCATCGTCGATTCGGGGTGGTCGAGCAGCACCAGACCGAGCGCACCGATGACCTCGCCACGCGCGTCGCGCAGCGGCAGCCGGCTCACGAGGAAGGTGCCGGCCTGATTCGTCAGCAGGTCGATGAGGATCGGCTGGCCGCTGTCGATGACCTGCGCCATCAGCGTGTTCGGCACCACCTCTTCGACGCGCTGGCCGACGAAGTCGGACTCGGCGTGGCCGAGCGCCGGCAGGAAGCGCTTGTAGCCCTCGCTGATCCAGACGATGCGGTGCTGCCGGTCGACCACCATCATCCCCATCGCCGTTCGGGCGAAGGTATCGAACAGGCTTTGCGCCGCCAGCTTGAGCACGCCGTCGGCGTCGGCGGGCAAGGTCGGGATCTCGGAAGCCATGGCCAGTGTCGGGTTGCCGGACACTGTAGCCCGCTGCTCGGCGCGGCGGTCTCAGGGTTGACGCGTGGTCGGCGCACTCCCACGAATGCAGTAGCTCTCGTAGGTTGCCCTCGCTCCCCCACCCGACTATCGTTGAACGACGGCCACGCATTGAACGCTTGGCGCGCTTCGCGCAACACAGCTGCGACAAGCCGCGCTCGACGCGCCGGCTGGACTGGCCTGGAAGGATTCGCGATGGGCTCGACGAGGCTTTCGACTCGCATGGTGGCGGCGCTGCTGCTGGGCGTGCTGCTGTGGCCCGCGTGGGCGGCCGCCGAGCAACGCGTCGCCCTTGTCATCGGCAATGGCGCGTACAAGGAATTGCCGCTGACCAACCCGTACAACGATGCGACCGACATGGCCGATGTGCTGCGCGAAGCGGGCTTTCGCGTGATCCTCAAGCGCGACGCCGATACCCGCGAGCTGCGCAACGCGGTGCGCGAATTCGCCACCGAGTTGCGTCGCGCCGATGTCGGCCTGTTTTACTTCGCCGGTCACGGCGTGCAGCTGACGGGGACCAACTACCTGCTGCCGGTCGGGGCCGACATCCGCAGCGCGGCCGACGCCGAGGACCTCTCGCTCGACGTCAACTACGTGCTGCGAACGATGGAGGAGTCGCAGACCCAGGTTCGCATCGTGATCCTCGATGCCTGCCGCAACAACCCGTATTCGCGCAGCTTCCGTTCGCTCGGGCGCGGACTCGCTCCGATCACCGCGGCCACCGGCAGCCTGGTGGCGTTCGCGACCGCGCCTGGCTCGCTCGCCGCCGACGGCGA
>VBCQ01000439.1 GCA_005882155.1 Betaproteobacteria bacterium | reverse complement strand
ACCATGACCAACGACGACATTGTCGACACGCTGAATGATCTCATCGAAACCTGCAAGGACGGCGAGTTCGGCTTTACCGCTTGCGCGAAGCACACCGCGTCCAGCGAGTTGCGCAATATCTTCCTGCAGCGCGCCAACGAATGCCGTGTCGCTGCGGCCGAATTGCAACCTTATGTGATCCAGTACGGCGGCAAGCCTGACCAGGGCGGCAGCGCCAGCGGCGCATTGCACCGCGGCTGGGTCGCTGTACGCGGCTCGCTGGTGGGCTTCAGTGACCAGGCCATGCTCGAAGAATGCGAGCGTGGCGAGGACGCCGCGATGGCCCGCTATCGCAAGGCGCTCAAGCAAGACACGCTTCCCGAGCCGTTGCTCGCGCTCGTGCAGCGTCAGCAAATGGGCGTTCAGCAGAACCACGACCAGATCAAGGCGCTGCGCGATCGGATGAAGAGCAACGTGTAGGAAGTTCCGCAGCCTTTACTTCTCTCTCCAGCAGGAGAACAGGATGAATCTCACATCGCAGATTTGCCGTCTGAGCGCGGTCGCTGCCGCGGCTGCGCTGGCCCTGGCGGCCTGCAACAAGCCGAGCGACACGGGGGCCCCGACCAGCGGTGCCACCGGCACCAGCAGCACCAGCTCCAGCAAGAGTTCCGACACCACGGTCGCGGGCGGCGGCATCACGCCGAACACCGGCGCGATGGGCGCCGCGTCGGGGACGTCGTCGACGACGACAACGCCGAGCGCAATGGTCGGCGCCAATCCGCCGGGGGCGGTGGCACCGAGCACGACACCGAACACGGCGCTGTCCGCGTCTGAGACGAGCTTCGTGAACCACGCCGCGGAAGACGGCATGTTCGAAGTCGAGATTGCCAAAGTGGCAGCCACCAAAGCGACCGATCCGGCAGTGAAATCATTTGCGCAGCGGTTGGTCGATGATCACACCGCCGCCAACGACAAGCTGCGCCAGATCGCGGCGAGCCACAACATCACGCTGCCGGCGAGCATGCCGGCGTCCAAGCAGAAGGACATCGATCGGCTGAACAAGCTCTCCGGTGCTCAATTCGATCGCGAGTTCATCCAGATGGTCGGTATCAAGGACCACAAGACCGACATCGACATGTTCGAGAAGATCAGCAAGGACGCCAAGGCCTCCGATCTGCGCGACTTCGCGCAGAGCACGCTGCCGACATTGCGCGAGCATCTGGCACAGGCGCAGAAGCTGCCGGGCAAGAGCTGAACTGGTTTCCAACGCCAAGGCGCGAAGGGGCCAAGGCCGCCAAGAAGTCAAGAAGACTTTCCTGGCGGTCTTGGCTTCTTTGCGTTTTGGCGTTGGAAGCTCGCGCTGCGCGACGCGAGACAAGCACTCGCGAGAACGGCGAGAACCATCCCCGCAATGACAACGCGGTCGGGCGGCGGATTCATTCGTCAGCCGCGCTCGATGTCTGAGTCGTCGGCGCGCTCGTCGACGTCTTCATCGCGGTCGGCGTCGGCCAGGTCGCGTGCATCGGTCGCGCCGAGTTCTTCGAGCGGCAAGTCTTCGGCGCTGTCTTCCTTAAGCGCCTCTTCCGACAAATCGCGAATGCGGTCGGGCGCGATGTCGGCGCCTTCGCGCACGCGCTCTTCGGGCAGTGCCGAGCCGCGCTCGCCGGTGCCCGCTGAGTCGCTGTCGCCGGTGGGGCCGGGCAGGACTCCGCCGAATTCATCTCGGACGTCGTTCAGATCCGGTAGATCGATTTCGGTCTGGACGTCGCTTCCGCTGTCCGAGCTGTCGCTCGGACCGAGGGCGCGGCTGTCGCGCCCGGCTGCCTGAGTGGCGGCGCGCTCGGCACCGAGAATACTGCTGCGTGCCATGTTCGCTCCTGCTGTGAGTTCACAGAGTGGATGTAGTTGGATGCAGCAATGCGGGTGCCGAGTTCCCCCGCTGTCTCTCCCGAGATGGGCATGCCCGTTGCCCCCTTTTGGGAGTGCGACCCCGCACGCTGACATGACAGAAGGAGTATTCATGAACGAGCAGAAGCGCAAGCCCTCGGATCAACAGCAGGGCAACCAGCAAGGCAATCGCCAACAAGAGCAAGACCAAGCCAGGCGCGACCAGGGCGGTCAAGCCAATCAATCGGGTCAGGGTGGAAGCCGTGATCGCAGCAACGACATGTCGCAAGACAAGTCCCAACCGGGCCGCTCGAGCAGCCACTCGCCGAGCAGCGATCAGCAACGCAGCGATCGCGATCGCGATCGCTGAATAAGCAACTAACTCGCTTGTCCTGCCGGCCGTTCGCGGCCGGCAGGCTTTGAGCGCCGCTTGAGCACGAGCGGCAACAGCCACATCACCAACGTCATCCAGCCGCCGCCTTTGCCGCTGTCGTGGCTGCGCGAGCGAACGCTCTTGCGTCCGATGAACGGCGCGAGGAACGGAACCAAGGTCGGCACCACGCGTGTCAGCGTCTCGCGCGAGAGACTCGACAGCCAGCGGCCGACGGTACGTGGCGGGACGAACCACAGCGTGACCAGCGCGACACCGGCAGCGACGAGGCCGATGACTTTCGCGCGCGCTTTCAATGCGACCGTGAACTGCGCGCTGTGCTTGCGCAGGTTCATGTCGCTGCGATAGACCGCCTGTTCGGCGAGCGCGATCTGCTGCTCGAGGCTCAGCGTTTCAGCCATGCTCGGCTTCCTTCACTGGCACCGGCGGCACCGGCGTCATCACCGGCTCGTTGGAGGCCACTGCCGGCGCGGCCGTCGCGGCGCTGACCGGCATCGACGCGCGAATTGTTCGCACCGTCGCCGGCAGCATCAGTTGCATCGTGAGCCGCCGAACCTTCAGCCACAAGCCGACAGCGCCGCCCGCGTTCACCGCGAACACGACCCCGATGGCGAGCGACCAGTGCAGTCCGAATGCAGTGCTCGCCATGAACAGGCCGACCATCAGCGCGAGCCAGGCCGAGACGATCAGCAGCGCAACGACGACGGCGAACATGATCATCTGCGTCAAGGCCAAGCCAGCTTGACGCAGCTCGAGCGACAGCAGTTGCACGCGCTCCTGAAACGCGACGCGCAAGTCGCCGAGCAAAGCCTGGGCTGACGCGAGCACGCCGGGGCCCATCGGCGCCGGCGTGCCTTCGGGTACCTCGCTCGTGGAACTCGTCGCAGGCGAGGGCGCTGGATCGCCCGACATGGTCGTCAGCGTGACGCGAGCAGACGGCTCAACAGCATGCCGGCGACGACGCCGATCGCGACCGAGCTGAGCGGGTTCTCGCGAACGTACTGGCGGGCGTTCTCGACCCACTGCTCCTCCAGCTCGCCGAATGCCGCCGCCTTCGACTGCAGCGTTTCGGCGGCGCTGTTCGCCGCGTCGCGAACCCGTTCGACGGCTGGGCCGGCCTTGGCCGCCACGCGATCGATCGTTTCATGGGCACGCTGGGCGGCGCGATCCACGGTGCTGGCGCCGGGGGCGGCGCCGGCTGCGCTTTCGCCGCTGGTGAAGCTGCTGCCGCTGCTGCGTTCGCTGGTCGCGGCGTCACTGGGGATGGTGGTTTCCATGAACATATCTCCTCGGGAAGAAAGAAGCCGCCGGGACAGCGCCCCGGCGGGCCGTGAATGATTGAGACAAGCCTAGCTCGCGCGACGCGCTTTAGCGAGGAGCGCCTCTTCGTATCAGGTTCACGATGCCGAGCAGCACGATCGCGCCCAGCAACGAAACGAGGAACGCACCGACGCTGAAGCCGCCTTGGGTCACACTCGGTATGCCCACGAGCGGGGAGATCAGCCAGCCGGCCAGCGCTGCGCCGATGATCCCGACGACGATGTTGAGCACGATCCCTTGTTGCGCATCGGTTTTCATGATGAGGCTTGCGACCCAGCCGACGAGACCGCCGACGATCAGCCAAATGATGATGTTGATCATGAATGTGGTCCTTTCAAAACGACATGGAAGGCGCTGCGAGCCGCCGATGGAGCGGCAATCGGGGCGTCCATGTCGTCGGCAAATGGCATGCCGCAACAACGCCCATTCACCCGACAGGCAATTCGTGAGGGAAAAAATTCATCACCGTGTAATGGCTGCCGGGCAGAACGACACGCTGGTCGAGACTTTCGTCCCGTCCGCTGGGGGCGAACGCAGCGCGCTGTGCAGGCACGGGACTTGCGCACTGAACTGAATGCCGCCCACCCCGAAGAAGCAAGCGCCGAGTCCATCGCCATCCGAGCGCGATCTCTTGGCCACCGCAGCACACGCGCTTCGTTCGCCTCTGAACGCGATTCAGGGCTGGGCTCATGTGCTTCGGCGCAGCGGCGAACTGACAGAACAGCAAGTGACGGCGCTCGACGCGATCGACCGCAACACGCGAGCCCAGGCCCAGCTGATCAGCGACATGCTCGACGGCCGACAGTTGCCGCCCAAGCCGGCTGTGAAGCTTGGCGGCGCCCGCGCGCGCGACGCGCCGAAGAGCGACTGGACGCTGGCCGGCAAGCGCATCGTGATCGTCGAAGACGACATCGACGGGCGCGAGGTGCTCGGGCGCATCCTGCGCGATGCGCGCGCCGAGCTCCACAGCTTCAGCAGTGCCGCCGACGCGTACGACTACCTCGCGCATACCCAAGCGCGCGACCAGCCCGACCTGCTGATCTCCGACATCGCGATGCCGGACGAAGACGGCTACCAGTTCATCGGCCGCGTGCGCAAGATGGAAAGCGAGCTGTCGCAGCCGCACCGGCTCGTCGCCCTGGCGCTGACCTCGTACGCTCGTGTCGAGGACAAAGCACGCGCCTTGCGGGCCGGTTTCGATGCGCATCTCGCCAAGCCCATCGAAGCGCAAGCCGTGATCGGCGCAATCATCGAAGCACTGGGCTTGAAGCCGCCGGCCCCGCCGGCGGCGCCAGCAGTTTGAGATTCAACCGTAGTCGTCGAGAAAGCTCTCGATGACAGCCGGGTCGACCGGCTTGATCAGATGTGCATTGAAGCCGGCGAGCGCAGTGCGCTCGCGATCGGCGGGCTCGCCATAGCCCGTCAGCGCGGCGAGGATGATTTGCGCGCCGTAGGGTTGCGAGCGCAATTCGCGCGCGAATTCGTAGCCGCTGAGACCGGGCAGCTCGAGGTCGCAGAGCACGACTTCAGGCTGAAAGTTTTCGGCGAGGCGCAATGCCCGCGTGCCGTCGGCCGCAGTGCGCGTGTCGTGGCCCGACAGCTCGAGCAATTGCGCCAATGACTCCGCCGCGTCGACGTTGTCGTCGATCACCAGGACGCGACGCGATCTGCTCATTGGAAACCTTCGTGGGGGTCGGCCGTGATCATGGGTCGCTTTGGGCAATCGGGGTGCCGGCCTCTGACTGCGCTTATCACCGTAGGCGGTAAGTTCTGCATCGCAAATTACGGAGCGTTCCCGTAATTGCAGAGTGGCAATTGCGGCTCGCTGCGCTTCCTCCCAGGGCAGACGCATTGCATGCCGGTGGGAACGGCAATTGCTTTAACCCGCGTGATGGAAGATTTGATTGCCCGACCTGCCATGCATTTCTGAGCAATTCAATCTTCCGACGGTTTACCCGGCTCGAGCATCCAACTGCGGCGCTCCTCCCCCCTTCCTCCCGACTCTTAGGCGGCGTAGGCTCGAGACGGTTTCTTCTTCTGGCAGGTCGCGGCGAAGCCCGCGACCTGTCCCAGCCCGATGCGTGTCAGCGGTAGACGTCTTCGGCGCGATTGTCTTTCCACACTTGCTCGAAATGCGCGGCGTCGTCGGCCGAGCGCGGCTTGATGCCCATCAGGATTCCGCCTTCCTTGATGCCGGCCTCATAGCGCTTGATGCGCTCTTCCGGAATGCCCCAGCCGATCAGTGCGCCGACGAGACCACCGGTCGCGGCACCCGCTCCGGCACCGGCCAGCGCAGCAGCCACCGGCCCCGCCACCACCAAACCCAGACCCGGGATCGCGATGCTCGTGCCGACGGCAGCGATGGCCGCGGCGATTGCGCCCACCGTCCCGCCGACCGCGCCGCCGATGCCGGCGCCTTCAGCCGCCTTGTTGCCGAGCTCGGTGCGCGTCGTGCCAGGTGCGAAATAACGCTCGCGCGTCGCGTCGGACATCACGACGTTGACGTCGTTTCTGCCGTAGCCGCGATCGGCGGTCGACTGGTACGCGCGCTCGGCAGCGTCGCGGTCGCGAAACAAACCCGTCACCATGTGCGATTCAGCCATGCGTGATTCTCCTCAATGAAGTTGCAAGACATGGACCGTCCCTCGATGTCGGCGATCCATGCTCGATGCGGGCAATCGCGGCGCCCATTTCGGCCGCATCGGCGTGGGCGCGCGAATTGCCAGCAGAGGAGAACGAGGTCCAACGAACCTCGGTGGGCTTGCGCCCGGAAAGGACGTTCGTATGAACAAGGATCAAATCAAGGGTCGTGCCGAAACAGCGAAGGGCAAGGCCAAGGAAGTGACCGGCAAGGCAGTGCGCAATCGCCGTCTCGAGAATGAAGGCAAGGTCGACCAGATCGCCGGCAAGACCCAATCGGGCTTAG
>VBCQ01000437.1 GCA_005882155.1 Betaproteobacteria bacterium | reverse complement strand
GCAGTCGAGCTCGCGCAAGCGCAGCGGCCCGACCTGATCGTGATGGACGTCGTGATGCCGGTGATGGACGGCCTGACCGCGATCCGCCGCATCCGCGAGACGGCGTCACTGCAAACCGTGCCGGTCATCGCGACCTCGGCCAGCGCGTCGTCGGGCGACCGCGAAGCGAGCCTCGCCGCGGGCGCCAACGTGTTCGTCTCCAAGCCGATCGTGCAAGCCGCACTGCTGCCCGAGATCGTGGGATTGCTGCAATTGCGCTGGACGAGCGAGGTGCCGAAGGCTTGAGCGTGCGGCTACCCCGCCGCGCCGATGTCGGCACGGAAGCGCTTCACCAACCAAATCCGCCCGGGACCGTACGCCGCCGCATACAGCAGCCCCGCGAGGAAGGTGAAGTGGTCGACGAAGAACCCGAACTCCGTCTGGTTCCCCGACCACTTCGACGGCCCGTGAAACGCGAAGGCCAAGAAGATCACGTAGGCGCCGGCCGCGAGGGCCGCCTGCCTGAACCAGGCGCCCGTGGCCAGGCACAGGACGAGCAGCAGTTCGAACACCGCTGCCAGCCAAGCCAGCAGCAAGGGCACGGGGAATCCGGCCGAGGCGATGAAGGCGGCGGTCGCGTTGATGTCCATCAGCTTGAATGACAGCGCCATCGCGAAGACCGCAACGAAGATGCAACGGCCGACGAGGGCCCCGTAGGTCAGCCAGCGCGACGTTGCGGGAGTGGGTGCGAGAAATGCGTTCATGTTGATGCTCCTTTCAGACACACGACGAACCGGGCGCCGCCAAATCGACATCGGCGGCCGTTGGAGTTCAACCGGGCCGGCTTGGGCTAACTCCGCGGGGGCGGCGCGGCCCGCAGAGATCGATTGTGTGAGTGGGCCGCAGGTGCTGCTGAAGTTCGTGTTGAGTCAGCCGGCGGTGACGTGTGCGATACCGCAGACGCGATCGGCGGAGCATATGAAGGAGAACGCGGGGGCGGGGATGGGGCGGATTCCGGAGGTGGGGTATTGGCGCGGGAAGTTGGAGCGGATTCTGGCCTGAGAGTGGGCGGGAACTGAAGCGCCGTGAGGTGCACGCACTCATTTCGTTCCGCTGCTCTCGGCCAAGAGCAGCCGCTCGTACTCCTTCCTGACGACCGCATAACACTCGCACGTTCGCCGCTCGAGACCCTTGCGGTCCACCACCGTGATGTGGCCGCGCCGGTACTGGATGAGTCCCGCGCGCTGCAGGTTGGCAGCCGCCTCGGTCACGCCTTCGCGGCGCACGCCGAGCATGTTGGCGATCAGCTCCTGCGTCATCACCAGTTCGGGCGCCTGCAGTCGATCCAGGCTGAGCAGCAGCCATCGGCACAGTTGCTGATCCAGCGAGTGATGGCGGTTGCACACCGCTGTCTGCGCCATCTGCGTGATCAACGCCTGCGTGTATCGAAGCAGCAGATGCAGCACCGGACCGGAGCGGTTGAACTCGTTCTTGAGCAATTGCCCGCGCATGCGAAAGCCTTCGCCCGCGCTCTGCACGACCGAGCGGCTGGGCGTAGTTTCGCCGCCCATGAACAGCGATATTCCGACGATGCCTTCGTTGCCGACCACGGCGATTTCCGCCGACGCGCCGTCTTCCATTACGTACAGCAGCGACACGATGGAGGTGGTGGGAAAGTACACGTGGGTCATGGCCATGCCGGACTCGTACAGCACCTCGCCGAGCGGCATGTCCACCGGTTCGAGCGACGGGAGCCAGCGCGCCCACTCGTCGGCAGGCAATGCCGCGAGAAGGTGGTTCTTCTTGGGATCTGGATGTGTTGCCATCACGGCTCCAGCATGGCCAAGACCCGGAGACCGCCAACGCAGCCGCCCTTACGGAGGTCGACTGCTCGAGTATAGGAAGTGAGTGTGCGCAAGTGCACCATGGGCTCCGCCGACTGAATGTCCCGATCCCCATGGCCGCTGCACAGGTACCGTCGACTCGGGGTGTAAGGTCGGGTACTACCGGAGTTGTCCATGACCTACCCACGCCCACCGCCTATCGCCACCACACCGGGGGCAATCGCGTGCTCGCCACCCGTCTCGAGGCGCGAGCAGTTGCGCCTCGAACTGCTCTCCACGGTCGATTCGCTGCAGCGGCGGCGAGCCGACCAAGTCTGCGAAGGTTTTATCGAAGACTACGTTGCGCTTCATTGGCTCGAATGGAACGGCGGTGCCCTGCGCCTGACAGTGACCGGGACGAACATGTGCGAGCAAATGCGTGCCCGATTGAATTGACATGGTCAGGCTGCGGCTCGCGCTCGAACTCGACTACGACATCGCCGAGCCCGGCTGCGATTTCATCTTCAACATTCATGCCGCGCACACCGAACGGCAGCGGGTGATCGAAGAAGCGCTGACGCTCAGCCAGGACGTGCCACCGCGGGTGGAAACCGATCCTTCGACCCGCAACCGCTACCTGCGAGTGAATGCCTCGCCGGGCCCGCTGAAACTCGCGTACGGCGCCACAGTGGACCTGTCGCACCACGTCGCCGAGCCGACCCAGATCGGCGAGGTTCCGGTGGCGCGCCTGCCTGCGCGGGTGCTGAGCTACATCTACCCCAGCCGCTACTGTCAGTCGGACCGCCTGCACAAACTTGCGATGCGAGAGTTCGGCCAGCAGTGGCAGGGATACAGCCGCGTGCAGGCGATTCGCGACTGGGTGCTGCAGCGCACGACCTTCTCGTCGAACACGTCGAACTCCAATACCTCGGCGATCGACACGCTGCTCGAGACCGTAGGCGTGTGCCGGGACTTTGCACACCTGATGATCGCGCTGTGCCGGGCCATCAACATCCCGGCGCGTTTCACGACGGGCATCGACTACGGCGCCGATCCTGCACTCGGCCCGACCGACTTCCACGCCTACGTCGAGGCCTATCTCGGCGACCGCTGGTACCTGTTCGACCCGTCTGGCACAGCGATCCCGATGGGCTTCGTGCGGCTCGGCACCGGCCGCGACGCCGCGGACGTCGCGTTCGCGACAATCTTCGGCACGGTCACATCCTCGGCCCCGCGCATCGCCATCGAGGCCATTGCCGGCGCCGACGGGCGCCTAGTCACGCCCCACCACTGCACCGAGGCACTGTCGACCGACGGCTAGTCGCCTTTGCGCTGGAGCGTGAGCTTCGCGTAGTTCACCGCATCCGACAGGCCGTCATAACGAAAGCCGTCGAATCGGTACGCACCATTGGCGAACTCGATGGCGAGCGTTGCCATCAGCGTTCGTTCCTCATCGGTCGGCGCGGCGAACGTCTTCACCTGCTTGAATGGGCCGCCAGCGTCCTTTTGCGCGGGTCGCGACCGCATCAGGCTTGCATAGTCGACGGCATCCGCCAGACGGTCGTATCGGTAGCCGTTGTACCCATAGTGAAGCCCGTCGTAGCCGATGCCGAACTCCGCCATCTGGCGCTCGTGTTCGGGTTGTGCGGACGATGGACGGCCTCTTTCGAACGTGAATGCATCCGGGACGGTGTACAGGCGCTCGTCCGTATCCGTCGCCTTGCGGTGTGTCCTGGTCATGGCTGGCTCCTTCGGGCTTACATGTCCAGTCTGGATCCGCGAGCCGAGCATGTCTGTGCGGGAGCCCACGTTACTGGGACCCAAGGAATGAGCATCCCATGCAGCAACGTCGCGGCAAACAAGGAGGGCCGCAAACGAAAGAGGCCCGCACAACGCGCGTTGTCGGGCCTCATACCGAGTTCCAGGCTTCCGGTGCGCGCAGGAGTGCTGCGCGACGAAATTTGCGGCCTCAGGGACCGTTGATGGAGCTTTTGTCGGCAATGATTAGCTTCCCCCTTCGCATCGCCAATGTCAATGCAATTAAGTGCCGCGCTCGGTGCGCCGCCGCACAGACGCGCAGCTCGCGAGAGGTCCGGTGTGGACAAGGCCCAGCCTTCATCCCGGAAGGTTGAGGCCCTTGAGTTGCAGCTCGACGAGCAGGTGGCGCAATACCGACAAGTCCGGCCATGACGCCTTAGACGTCAGCAGTCCTTGTCTTCAACGCAGCGCTGCACCGAACACGAAGTCATCGAACGCGGTCACGCTGTCGGCCTTGGTCCACACGCCCACCGCGCCCGGACCGGTGATGTGGCTGTCGTCGAAATCGATGGCGCGCTTGCCGTCGAGCGACACCGCGATCTTGCTGCCTGCGAACTCGACGCGCAGCGTGTGCCAAGCACCGCGCGCCACCGGGGCATCGACGTACTTCAAGGTCTTGCGACTGCCACGCTCGGCGTAGTACAGCGAGACGTTGTTCTCCAGCGCATTGGCCCGCGCCACGTAGTAATGGTCGCCGTCCTTCCAGCGCCACACCAGTCCGCCCGCCTGGTCCTCTTTGCCGGAGATCGGCTTGAACTTCACTTCGACGAAGCCGTCGGCCACGGCAGTGCCGCTCTTCACGCACCACGGGAACGTACCGCTGCCGCTTTGCATCAGCACGTTCGACTTGCTCGGTGCGCTCGGGTCTGCAGCCACGGCCCAATGCGGGCTGCCGCGACCCGTGACGCCGCAGGTCCAGCCGGCGGGTGCGGAGCCAATTCGATCGCCGTCGAAGCTCACGCTTTGCGCGATGGCTGCTGTGGTCGCGACGACGGTCGACGCGATCGTGACGCCGGTCTTCATGACGCCTCTCCTTTCGGATCCAACGGCAGGCCTGCCGCTTGCCACGCTTCGATGCCGCCGACGAGGTAGCGCGCGTCGATGCCGCGGGCCCGTAGCGCCAACGTGGTCGAACGACCGATGTCCATTCCGCGCACGCAGTACACGAGCACGGGCTGCGATGGATCGAGCTCGCGGCTCCATTCGTCGAGCTTCGCCGGGTCTCGCCACGCCGCACCTGTCAATGTGCTGTCGGCCGCGGCGTAGTCCTCGGCGTGTCGCACGTCGAGCAGACACGGCACGCCGGCGGCGACGCCCTTCAGCTCCGTGCCGAGCGCCGCCGCATCGCCCGCCACCGCGGCGCCATAGCGGCGATAGACGCGCTCCCAGCGAATGTTCTTCATGAAGACATCGACATAGGCCGCGGCCTTGGCGCCGAAGTCCATGTGATACGCGTGCTCGTACATGTCGAGGGCGAAGACGGGTGTTGCGCCAGCGAGCAGATGCGCGTGATCGGCCGCCCATTGATTGACGAGCCGCCCCTCGCGCGATGACCACGCGAGCAGCGCCCAACCCGAACCGCCGCCCATCGCCTTGGCCAATGCAGTGAACTCGGCGCGCCAGCGATCGACCGAGCCGAAGTCGCGCTCGAGCGCCATCGACAAGCCGCAGGCCGGCAACACGCCATCGCCGCCGAGCGCGTCGAAGTACAGCTCATGCAGATACGCGGAGTTGGCGGCGATCAGCTCCTCGCGCTTGAGCCCGTTGATGGCGAACACCGGCGCGCTGCTCCAGTCGAACTCCGCGAGCTGCTTGCGAATGGCGTTGAGCCGCTTGACCGCGCCGGCGTAGTTGTTCTCGTGGTGGCTCGCGATCAAACGCTGCGAGAGGCCGTCGAGACGGGCGAGGTCGAAGGTCAGAGGTTTCAGGTCGAATTCCATGGCAGCTCCTTCATTGGGATGTTTGTCTTCAAGTCTTGGCACGCGCCGCTTCGCGCTCGAAGTGCGCATACAGCGAATCGAGCACCGCGCTCATCTCGACGAGCAAAGCGTCATCGTCAGCCAAGCGTTCGCGCGCACCGGCCATCACGGCCTCGAAGCCGCTGGCCTCGGCGACCGGCTCGCCGCCGACGTCGAGCTGATGCACCATCGCCGCCAAGCGCGCGAGCGCTGCATCGTCTTCGAGGCCGAAGCTCGCCATCAGCGTCTCGAAGCTCACGCGGTCGCCGACATGCGTGAACGTGGCACCGTCGAAGTCGAAGCCGAGCGCGCTCTTCGGGCAATCGGACGGTCTCGCCAGCCAGCGAAAGCGCGCCTCGCGATCGATGAATCGGCGAATCAGCCAAGCGCTGGCGACGCGGTCGACCCACAGCCGCCGCCGAGTGGCCCAGGTGCGGCCCTGATACTTGCCAGCGTCGAGCCGCGGGATGCGCCGCTTCGTCACATGCGGCTCGTCGGGCGACAACACTTGCGCGATGCGCTTGCACAGGTCGCCCCATGCGGCATCGGCCTCCACACTCGCCAAGCCGGGAAAGAAATCGATCGCGCGAACTGCATCGACCTCGCGCTGCAATCGCCGTTGCAAGCGGCTCAGCTCCGCGGCAGCCAGCGAGGTGAGACTGCGATTCGCGTCCTTCCAGGATTTGCGCAGCTCGGCGTACTCCTCGCTGCGATCGAAGAGCGCGCGATAGGTCTGGGCTTCGTCGGCGCAGCGCGCCTGCACGCTCATCAGCCACGCGCTGCCGCCCTCGCGCACACATTCGTCGGCGAGCTTGCGCAGCGTCTGCTCGCGCTCATCACCTGCGGGCAACA
>VBCQ01000438.1 GCA_005882155.1 Betaproteobacteria bacterium | reverse complement strand
TTCCAGCGGCACATCGGGCAGGGCCTCGAGCGTGCGTGCCTCGGGGCTGAGCTCGAGGGCGATGCGGCCGTTCGGTTGCAGTCGCGACAGGCGCGCCAATTGCGCCTGCGAGGCGGCGTTGCTCACGGCGCTGTTTTGTGCCGCTGACGCATCGTCGCGGCGATTCGCCGCCTCGCGCGCGGCTTGCGTCGCCGACAGCGCTTCGAGCCGCGCGATCGCCGAGGCGAGGTTCTCGCGCTGCTTCTGCCGCGTTTACTCGCGGCTGAATTCGAGGCCGTAAACGTCGGCCTGTGCGGTGAGGCCGCCGGCGCGGGTCAGCAAGCTTCGCAATGTTTCACCGGGCAGCAATTGATAGACGCCGGGCGCGGCCACTTCGCCATCGAGCGACACCAATCGCGTTTGGCGCGCGACCGGAACTCGAACGTCCTTTTGGCTGTAGACGGTGACGACGTCACCCGGCAACAGCTCGACGTTGTTTGCCGGGTCGCCGCGCAAGACAGCGAGCCCGAGGTTGAACGGGATGACCTGGGTGCTCAAGTCTTTCTCGTTCAAGCGCTCGATCACCGCGTAATCCCAGTTCAGTTCGTCGAACAGTGTGGTGGGCGCCCTTTTCGCTCCCGCAACGGGGCTGCGATCTTCGTCGCGTTCAGCGCTGCGGCGCGGCCTGCGAGCGCTTCGGCTCTCAGTGCGGTCGCTTGGCGTGACGCGATCGTTTCGTTCCCGCGTCGCACTGTCGCGGCGGTCCATCGGCGCGACACGGTCAGCGCCATCTGCTGCCGTGTCGCGGTCGGCATTCCTGCGGCTGCGCTGTCTGACGTTGTCGTCGTCCTCATCGTCGATCACCTGCACCAGCAAGTTCTTGCGCCGGTAGAAGTCCGGCGAAATCAGAGCATCCTTGTCCGGGATCAGGTCGCGAATTCGCATCCCCGGCGTGTACGGGTAGCGCAGCGGCTGCGCGACATGGCCTTTCAAGGTCACGGCGTTGGCGAACTGCGGCGAGATCGCCAGCAGCGTGACCACATCGCCGTCGCGCAGCGGCTTGGCGAGGCCGACGCTGTCGAGCTTGAACTCCTCGACCATGCGCGCTGCCTTCGGTTGCGTGGGGTCGATGCGTTCGAGCTGACCGCGATGCGGGTTGGCGAGCACCGGCGCGCCGCCGGCATAGCGCAGCAGCTCGCGCAGCGGTTCTTCTGCACTCTTCAATTCATAGATCGCCGGCGTGTCGGTCGCGCCGGTCAGCGCGACGCGTGGACCGGCCGGCTGGAACACGACGACGTCGCCGGCCGCCAGCTGCACGTCTTTCGACTTGTCGCCCTGGACCAGAAAGTCGTAGACATCGAGCTCCGAAATCACCCGGCCGTCGCGGCGCAGGATCAGCTTGCGCATCGACCCGGTGGGCCCGGGACCGCCCGCAGCGACGACGGCCGACAGCATCGTCGCCTGGCTCGGCAAGGTGTAGACGCCAGGCCGCTGCGCCGGGCCGACGACGAACACTTTCACGCCGCGCAAATGGCCGAGCGTGACGTTGAGGCTGAAGTTGGTGAAGATGCGGCCGATCTGCGCACGCAGATGGCTCTCGAGCTCCGACGCCTTGACACCGGCGACGTTGAAGCTGCCGACCTTGGGCAGGTTGATCTGCCCGTTGCGGTCGACGGTGGCGCGGTAGTCGACGTCGATCGAACCCCAGGCGCGGATCAGCAACTCATCGCCCGGGCCGACGACGTAGTCGGCCGACAGCGGCACGTTGTCGGCCTGCGCTCTGACGCTGGCGGCGTCGGCGAAAAAATTGGCGCCGAACACCGGCAGCATCCTGCCTGTCGCTTCCTCGACGAACTTCTGGAACTCGCTCGGCTTCGGCGGCGGCAACTCGGCGCGGGGCGGCTCCAACTCTGGGGTTTGATCACTGCGGCCGGCGGCCCCGCTTGCAGGAGCGCGCTGCGGAGATGTCGCGTCGGGCGATGTCGGAGCACGCGGGGGCGTCGTCCCCGGCGTCGCTTGTCCCGGTCTTGGCGTCGCGGTCGGCGGATAGCCGGGGGCGTTGAAGGTGCCGCTCGGCGCCGTCTCGTCCGCGCCATGGGCGACTGCGCTGCCGACCAGCAGGCACAAGCCAGCAAGAAATTGAAGTTGTCGCATGCGAAAGGCGTCGGGTAGTGGACCGATCAGAAAATCTCGAGGCACGCGAACAGCGCACGTCGGCTCAGCGTTCGCGGTACGGCTCGCAAATGCGCGGCGCGCGGCCAGCTGCCCTAAAGCACCAGCCAGCCCGCGATGTTAATGGATACGCGCCGCCCGCCCGTATCATGGCCGCGGAGGTTCGCCATGGTCGATCCCCACCCTGCCGCATCGACAGTCGAGTTGTTTCGCGATGACGCGCATCTGCGCGAATGCACGGCGCGTGTCGTCTCGGTCGACGAGCGCGGTGTGCGGCTCGACCGCACCGTCTTCTACCCGCATGGCGGCGGGCAAGCCGGCGATCGGGGCGAGCTGGTCCTGGCCGATGGCCGCCGCGTCGCGATCGTCGACACCCGCAAGGGCGAGCAAGCCGGCGACATCGTTCACTTGCCGGCGGTGGGACAGGACGCGCTGCTTGCGGCCCTTGAGCCGGGCACCGAGCTCGTCGCGCGCATCGACTGGACGCGGCGCCATCGGCACATGCGCTTTCACACCACGACTCACTTGCTGTGCGCGCTCGTGCCGCATCCGGTCGACGGCTGCTCGATCACCGCCGACTACGCGCGGCTCGATTTCCACATGAGCGAACCGCTAGACAAGGAGCAGCTGACGGCGGGATTGGCACGGCTCATCGGCGAGGCGCATGCGGTGACGCATCGCTGGATCAGCGACGCCGAGCTCGACGCCAACCCGGGGCTGGTTCGCAGCATGAGCGTGCAGCCGCCGCGCGGAGCGGGCCGCGTTCGTTTGCTCGAAATCGCCGATGTGGACCTACAGCCTTGCGGCGGCACGCATGTCGCGAACACCGCCGAGATCGGGGCCGTGGTCGTCACGAAGATTGAAAAGAAGTCAGCGATGACTCGAAGAGTCGTACTCGGCTTTGCCGAGTCGGCCGAAGGCCGCAGCTGACTTCTTTCGGCGAAGGCTCACATCGCTTGCGATGTGAAGGCCGCGCGAGCGGCCGGCCGCAGCCAAAAGAAGTCGGCGATGACTCGACGCGTCGTGCTCGGCTTCGTCGACTGAAGCCGAGCCGCCCTCGACGCAAGGAGATCACTTCTCTCGGTAATTGTCGTGACAGGCCTTGCAACTCTGGCCGGCAGTGCCGAACGCGGCCTTGATCTGATCGAAGTTGCCGGTCTTCGCAGCGACGTTCAGCTTGACCACGTCGTCCTGCAGCTTGGTCGCCGCAGCATTGAACTTGTCGCGCTCGGTCCAGATCTCGGGCTTGGCCTTGGTCGGCGCGCCCTTGTCGCTGCCGTCAACGAAACCGGCATAGGGCAGCTTGGACATGTACTCGACGATCGCGGCGTTGTCGGCGAGCACTTTCGCATCGAACGGAACGCGTCCGTTCACCATCGCACCGATGCGTCCAAAGTGCTGACCCATCAACTGCATCCCACTCTGACGGTACTTGATTGCGTCCTCGGGCTTGGCGAATTGGGCGGCGGCGGGAAGGGCCGTCGTCAAGCCAATCACGGCCGCGGCGGCGAGCATCAGTTTCTTCATTCAGTGATCTCCTGGATGTTGAATGGAACGCATGGGGTCGGCCTGCAGTGCTTGCCGCAACCCGCCGCCGCCGAGTGTACGCAGCGCCAATCGTGGCTATTCCTGTCCTCGTGAAAACCCCAAGCGAGTTATCGTTGCGAGTCTTGACGATAGAAGGACAAACGTGAGCGATGCGTTGCTGCCGGTGCGCGTGTGGGACTTGCCGACCCGGCTGTTTCATTGGGTGCTCGCCGGCTGCGTGATCTTCTCGATTGCGAGCGGGTACATCGGCGGCAACGCGATGGTTTGGCACTTGCGCAGCGGCTACGCCATCTTGACGCTGCTCGCGTTTCGGCTGCTGTGGGGATTGGTCGGCGGGCACTGGTCGCGCTTTGCGAGCTTCATTTACCCGCCGCAAACGGTGCTGCGCTATTTGCGCGGCGAAAGCCGCAGCGACGAGCACCATGACGTCGGCCACAGTCCGCTCGGCTCGCTGTCGGTGTTCGGCCTACTGGTGTTGCTCGCGGCGCAAGTGGGCAGCGGCTTGTTCGCCGACGACGAGATTTCCACCACCGGCCCGCTCGTCAAATTCGTCTCCGGGGCCACCAGCAGCCTGTTGACCAAATGGCATTCGGTCTTCGGCCAGCGGTTGATCGTCGTCCTCGCGCTGCTGAATGTCGCTGCGATCACGTTCTACCTGTTCGCGAGAAAGCGCAACCTCGTGCGGCCGATGATCGTCGGCGACAAGCCGCTGCCGGCCGGCGTTCCGGCGTCGGCCGACCACTGGCGCGTGCGCAGCTTGGCGGCGTTGTTGCTCGCGCTGTGTGCCGGCGGCGTGGCCTGGCTCGTGAGCCTCGGGAGCTAAGTGCGGCCAGAGCGCTAAACTGCCTCCTCCCATGCAGTCGCCATCTCGGATGGACGCCCCCGACATACGTCTGGTTTTTCCCGACACGCCCGAACTGATCGCAGCGGCGCGCGAGGTGTTTCGCGAGTACGCGGCCAGCCTCGACGTCGACCTGTGCTTCCAGAACTTCGAGGCCGAGCTGGCGAACCTGCCCGGAGAGTACGCGCCGCCTGGCGGCCAGCTGTTGCTCGCCTTCGTCGACTCGGCGCTCGCCGGTTGCGGTGCCCTGCGCGGCGTGTCCGACGTCGACTATGCCAACGCTTGCGAGATGAAGCGCCTTTACGTGCGCCCGGCGTTTCGCCGCTTCGGCCTCGGCCGCATCATTGCGCAGGCGCTGCACGACGAAGCCCAGCGCTGCGGCTATTCGGTGATGCTGCTCGACACGCTCGACGACATGGAGGCTGCGCGCGGCCTTTACGCGTCGCTCGGCTTCCAAGAGATTCCTCCCTATTACTTCAATCCGATTCCCGGCGCACATTACTTGAAGGCCAGTCTCGATTGAGGCGCCGCCGCATCACCGAAGGGGACCGACGATGAACTCGTTCATGCAATTGCTGAAGGCTGCCGGCGCGCATCCGCCGGTCGGGACCTGGATCAGCTCGGCGAGCCCGCTGGTGGCCGAGGCCATCGCCTGCGCCGGCTTCGACTGGGGCCTCGTCGACATGGAGCATGCGCCGCTCGACCTCGGCGGTGTCGTTCATGTGCTGCAAGCGCTGGCCGGAACGAAGATGGTGCCGGTATTGCGGGTGCCTTGGAACGACATGGTGGTCGTCAAGCGGGTCCTCGATGCCGGCGCGACGACGCTGATGTTCCCCTTCGTGCAAAGCGTCGACGAGGCGCTGCGCGCCGTCGCGGCCACACGCTATCCGCCCGACGGCGTGCGCGGCGTCGCGGGTCAGACGAGGGCATCGCGCTTCGGCACGCTGCCCAACTACTTGAAGACCGCGAGCCAGCAGATCGGCGTCATCGCGCAAATCGAGACTGCGAAGACCATCGAGGATCTCGAGGCGATTGCCTCGGTCGACGGCATCGATGCGCTGTTCATTGGCCCGGCCGATCTGTCGGCGTCGATGGGGCACATGGGCAACCTGACCCACCCTGCCGTGATGGAGCTGATCTCGCAGGCGGTGCAGCGCTGCAAGGCGATCGGCAAGCCGGTCGGTACCTTGGGCGGCACGCCCGAGATGGTCGCGCAGTACCGCGCGATCGGCTTCGACTTCGTTGCGATGTCGTCCGACATCGGGCTGATGATGCGCAGCGCGCAGCAGGCGCTCGCCGCATTGCGCACCCGCGACACCGAGCATGTCCACACGCTCGCCAGCGGCACGCAATCGTCGAGCTACTGATAGAGATGTCAGAGATGTCTGCCATTGGGAGGGCCATGACCGGATCATCGAGATCGACTTCTGAGACGACCATCGAGTTGCACGCCGGCGCGCTGCGCCTGGCCCTGCGTGCCGACTTGGGCGGCAGCATCGCGGGCCTGTGGCACCGCGACACGCCAATATTGCGATCCTGCGAACCGGCACTGCTGTCCGGCGCGCGGCAGTCGGGCTGCTTTCCATTGGTGCCGTATTCGAACCGGCTCGGGTTTCGGCACTTTCGCTGGAAGGGCCGCGAATACACGACGCAGCCGAACTTCGAGGACAGCCCGCATTCCCTGCATGGCGTCGGCTGGATGAGCCGCTGGGAGCTGGCGTCGCACAGCGCGCTCGACGTGGTGCTGAGAATGCGCCATGAGGCCGATGAACATTGGCCGTTCGCATTCGAGGCGAGCCAGTTCTTCAGCTTGACGCCGCAGTCGCTGCGCATGCAAATGGTGATCACCAGCCGGTCGGACATTGCGCAGCCGGTCGGCCTCGGCTGGCACCCGTATTTCCCCAAGCGCGCTCGCAGCCGGCTGCACATCGAGTTGAGCGAGCGCTGGGAGACCGACGTCGCGCAGTTGCCGATCCGCAAGGTCGCGCAGCCGGGCATCGACGGCGACGTCTCGCACATGGACTTCGACAACGGCTTCGAAGGCTGGAAGGGCCCGGCGCGAATCCGTGACGAGAAGGTGTCGCTGCAGCTCACGTCGTCACTGCCCTACCTCGTGGTCTACACGCCGCAGCACAAGGACTACTTTTGCATCGAGCCGGTGAGCCATGTCGGCAATGCGATCCACATGGCGGATCCGGTCGCGCACGGGCTGCGCGCGCTGCCGCCGGGCGAAAGCTTCGACGCTTCGATGACGCTCGACGTTTCGGTGCTGTGACGCTGCCTGCCGACCCCGAGGTGAAGATTGCGGTCGCCGAAGCGAGCTTGCTCGGCGAGTCGCCGATGTGGCATCCGCGTGAGCAGCGGCTGTACTACTGCGACATCCCGGGACAGCGGCTCAACCGCTTCGACCCGGCCAGCGGCGAGCTCGTGCACTGGAGCCTCGACAGCGACGTGGCGAGCTGCGCGCCGATGCTCGACGGCGCACTGCTGCTCGCGATGCGCGATGGCTTGTGGCGCTTCGACACGGCGAGCAGCCGGCGCACACGCCTGGCAAGCCCGCCCTACGACCCGCGCAACGAGCGCTTCAACGACGGCAAGTGCGACCCGCAGGGCCGCTTCTGGGTCGGCACGATCTACGAGCCGCGCGACCCGGCGATCGCCTCGCTGCATTGCTACAGCGCCGGCAAGCTCGAGCGCCGCGCCGACGGCATCACCGTGTCCAACGGCCTTGCGTGGAGCCCGAGCGGGCGCACGATGTACTGGAGCGATACAACAGCGCACACGGTTTATGCATTCGACTTCGATGGCGCGAGTGGCGCGCTGACCGGACGACGCGTCTTCGCGCGCTTCGGCGGCAAGCCGCACGGCGGCGATCTCGAAACCTACGGCGGCCGGCCCGACGGGGCAGCCGTCGATGTCGAAGGCTGCTACTGGGTTGCGATGTACGAAGGGCAGCGCCTCATTCGGCTCTCTCCCGACGGCGAAATGCTGCGCGAGGTTCGACTGCCGGTGCGCTGCGCGACGATGCCGTGCTTCGGCGGTGCCGACCTGAAGACGATCTACATCACGACCGCGAAGCTGAACCGGCCTGCTGACGAGCTCGCGCAGCAGCCGTGGGCCGGATGCGTTCTCGCATTGAAGGTGGACGTTCCCGGCTTGCCGGCCCACATGTTCGAAGCCTGAGCGTCGCAGCCTAAGCGCAGTGGCGCCGAGTCAGGTCGTCGACAGCATTCGACGCGACACTGCGACCCGTGCGGCCGAGTTGCACGGGTTTCCACGTATATAATCCCGAGGCTTTGCTGGGGCCGACCGTCACCTTTGCCATGAACGACCGTTTCGAGCGTGGCAGCGATGCAGATGCGGCAGAAGATTTGCCTTTCAAGAGGCTGACGCGGGACGAAGCGCAGGCCTTGAGAGACAAGCAGCCGACGGTGTCGCCGTGGTGGGTCGTCGCGGCGCAAGCCGCGGTCGGAGCGGGGGTCGCCGGACTGGCATGGCTCGTCACCGGTCGCTCTGAAGTCGCGTGGTCCGCGCTGTACGGCGCAGCCACGGTGGTGGTACCGGGAGCCTTGCTGGCGCGCGGCATCACCAGCCGGCTTTCCAGGATGTCGCTCGGCGTCAGTGCCGTGAGCTTCATGCTGTGGGAGATGGTGAAGATCGGCGTCTCGGTGACCATGCTGATGCTGGCGCCGAAGATAGTTCAGCCGCTGAGCTGGCCGGCCCTGCTGGTGGCTCTGGTGGTGTGCTTGAAGATGTATTGGGTGGCGCTGCTGTGGCGCCGCCAGAGATGACAGAACAACGGGATTGGTGAGACACATGGCAGCCGAAGGTCACGAGCTCAGCGCAGGCGACTACATCGTCCACCACCTGACTTTTTGGCAGAACCACCCGCCGAAGGCCGTCGCCGATTTCTCGGTCTTCAATTACGACTCGATGTTCTTCTCGCTGACGATCGGTGCCATCGTCTGCTGGCTGCTGTGGCGAGCGGCGCGCAAGGCGACGCCGGGCGTGCCCGGGCGCTTCCAGGCCGCGGTCGAAATCTTGGTCGAGATCGTCGACGCGCAAGCCCGCGGCATCGTGCACAACGCGAAGAGCCGCAAGCTCGTCGCTCCACTCGCGCTCACGGTCTTCGTCTGGATCTTCGCGCTGAATGCAATGGACCTGCTGCCGGTCGACCTGCTGCCCGCGATCTGGGGCCAGATCTATGGCGCGACCGGCCATGACGCGCACCACGCCTACCTTCGCGTCGTGCCGACGGCCGACCTGTCGGTCACGATGGGGCTGTCGCTCGGCGTGTTGCTCGTCTGCCTGGTCTACAACGTGAAGATCAAGGGCGCGGGCGGCTGGGTGCATGAGCTCTTTACCGCGCCGTTCGGCAATCACTTTGCGCTGTGGCCGCTGAATTTCGGCATGCAGATGATCGAGTTCATCGCGAAGACCGTCTCGCACGGCATGCGGCTGTTCGGCAACATGTACGCCGGCGAACTGATCTTCCTGCTGATCGCGCTGATGGGCGGCGCGTTCACGCTGAGTGCCACCGGCATCGCGTTGGCGCTCGGCCACGTTGTCGCCGGCACGGCTTGGGCCATCTTCCACATCCTGATCATCACGCTGCAGGCGTTCGTGTTCATGATGCTGGCGCTGGTCTACGTGGGACAAGCCCACGAAACGCACTGAGTCGTCCCCACTTTTCTTTCTTCTCTCTTCAAACACTAAGGAGTCACCATGGAAGTCATCAGCTTTGTTGCCCTCGCCTCCGGCCTGATCATCGGTCTGGGCGCCATCGGCGCCTGCATCGGCATCGGCATCATGGGCAGCAAGTACCTCGAGTCGGCCGCACGCCAACCCGAGCTGATGGGCGAGCTGCAGACCAAGATGTTCCTGCTGGTCGGCCTGATCGACGCGTCGTTCATCATCGGCACCGGCGTCGCGCTGTGGTTCGCCACCGCCAACCCGTTCCTGGCCCAGATCGCCAACCTGCCGAAGTAACACGCGTGCCGGCGTTGCCGCCGGATCTGTCCACCACCGTGATTGAGGCAATAACGTGAGCATCACCGGTACCCTGATCGTCCAGATGATCGTGTTCGCGATCCTCGTCTGGTTCACGATGTCGTTCGTCTGGCCGCCGATCGCCGCGGCGCTCGACGAGCGTGCGAAGAAGATCGCCGAAGGCCTGTCGGCCGCCGACAAGGCGAAGGCCGAGTTGACCAACGCGAACGCGCGCGTCGAGCAGCAGCTGTCGGCTGCCCGCACCGACGCGACGCAGCGCCTGGCCGACGCCGAGCGCCTCGCGCAATCGATGATCGAAGAAGCCAAGAGCCGCGCGACGGAAGAAGGCAACAAGATCATCGCTGCGGCGAAGGCTGAGGCCGAGCAGGAAGCGATGAAGGCGCGCGAAGCGCTGCGCAAGTCAACGCCGGCGTTCACGCCGAGTTGTTGGGCCGCCTCAAAGCGGAACTCTGACATGGCCGAGCTCGCCACCCTCGCCCGCCCCTACGCCGAAGCGCTGTTCAAGGTCGCCGTGAACGGCGACGTGGTGCAGATCAGCGAGCAGCTCGACGCGCTCGCTGCAGTCGCGGCGAACCCGCAATTGCGCCAGTACGCCGGCAACCCGAACGCGAGCGTCGACGAAGTGTTCGACGTCATCACGTCGGTGGTGACGCGCCCGCTCGGCGATGCAGCGAAGAACTTGCTGAAGACGGTGCTCGACAACGATCGCCTGACGGTGCTGTCCGAAATTGCCGCGCAATTCCGCGCGCTGGTGAACGCGCGCTCGGGTGTGTCCGACGCGACGGTGTACAGCGCGTTCGCGATCG
This sequence comes from Betaproteobacteria bacterium, assembly GCA_005882155.1. Lineage (GTDB taxonomy): Bacteria > Pseudomonadota > Gammaproteobacteria > Burkholderiales > Burkholderiaceae_C > Albitalea. The sequence goes on along the minus strand of VBCQ01000438.1, from coordinate 880 downwards.
AGTCGGCGCAGCTGGCCGACGTCGTCGCCACGCTCGAGAAGCGTTTCGCGCGCAAGCTCAATGCGAGCGTGGTGGTCGAGCCCGAACTGATCGGCGGCATTCGCGTCGTCGTCGGAGACGAGGTGCTCGACACCTCGGTCAAGGCGCGCCTCGAACAAATGAAAGCGGCGCTGACGGCATAAGCCGCGGCGCCGTTGTTGTCCACCCTGCTTGTGCCCACAAGCCAGCAGACCGGAGAGAAGCAATGCAACTCAATCCCGCAGAAATTTCCGAACTGATCAAGAGCCGCATCGAGGGTCTTGGCGCATCGGCTGACATTCGCAACCAGGGGACCGTGGTGTCGGTGACCGACGGCATCTGCCGCATTCACGGTCTGTCGGACGCGATGCAGGGCGAAATGCTCGAGTTCCCCGCTGCACCGGACGGCAGCCCGACCTTCGGCCTGGCGCTGAACCTCGAGCGCGACTCGGTCGGCTCGGTGATCTTGGGCGAGTACGAGCACATCTCCGAAGGCGACACGGTCAAGTGCACCGGCCGCATTCTCGAAGTGCCGATCGGCCCCGAGCTGATCGGCCGCGTCGTCAATGCGCTTGGGGCGCCGATCGACGGCAAGGGTCCGATCAACGCCAAGATGTCGGCGCCGATCGAGAAGATCGCCCCCGGCGTGATCGCGCGCCAGAGCGTGAGCCAGCCGATGGCCACCGGCTTGAAGTCGATCGACTCGATGGTGCCGATCGGCCGCGGCCAGCGCGAGCTGATCATCGGCGACCGCCAAACCGGCAAGACCGCGGTGGCGATCGACGCGATCATCAACCAGAAGGGTCAGAACATGACCTGCATCTACGTCGCGATCGGGCAGAAGGCATCGTCGATCAAGAAC